>DATHGW010000152.1:0-2442 GCA_035317445.1 Puia sp. | reverse complement strand
ATAGGTTTCTTCACTGATCAGCATTTCGCTGGAATCGATTTCAGGCGTGATCTTACCGCTGGTGGGGCCACTTAGCACATCAAGCACTTCACCCTCTCCGGAATAGGAGGGGGTTTCGTCGGATCCGATGGCCTTTGAGGTTGAGAATATTTTGAAATCAAAATTCCTGATGCTGTCCTTGCGCATGTCATGATCATAAAATTCCCAAAGTCTTGCGTCTTCCTTTCCTATATACCAAAGCGAAATGCCGCCCAGGCCGTATTCAGAAGCAAAGCGCATGGAATTAAATGCAGTAGCAGCATCCGTAAAATGTACCTGGTGCTCTTCGCCGTCGTCGTCATCATAGGTGAAGTGCAGGTTGTAGGAATCATTGTCGAAATCAATCTTGCCATTCCCAATATAAGTCCTGGCAGTGAGCAGCGCTTCCGTATAGGCTATCGGAACAGCGGAAACGACCTTCCCTTTTTCGTTCATCTTCCAGTCGTAGCCAAAGCCAGGAATATCGAGGATTATTTTATGGGCAGGAATTTTTTTTGCTGCCTGGTCAATTGCGCCTTCAATCCATTTCTGGTGAGCGATGGGTCCTGGTGAAGTGGATTCCGATGATTGATCATAAGCCATTACGAAGACATAGTCATTGTATTTGGACAGCTCCGAAAAGTTGTAGTCTGCATTGAATGGCATCACTTCCTGGGTAACCAGCAATCCCCTGGCGTGCAATCTTTCATACAACTCTTTTTGAAAAAGCACCAGGGTTTCATTTTTCTTTTCCTGCAGTTCTTCAAAGTCAATATTGATGCCATCCAATTTATTTTTTTCCAGCATGGCGATAATATCGCTCAGCAACCGTTCTCTTTTCGCAGGATCATTCAGTATGCGGTGCACAACGTCACCCCGAAAAGATCCCTTATCAAAATTGGTGAGGAGCGGCAGCACTTTGACCCCCGATTTGATCATGATGTCAAGTGCTTTCGCATCCATCCTGTTCACCAGGGTATCAGGACCGGGATTCAGGAACAACCATTCCGGGATCACCATATTGAGCCGACTGATGTTTTGCTCTAAGGAAGCAAAGGACCTTGGATCCCAGGTCACATAAAAAGCCGCGCGGACGCCCGCAGGGAATTTTTTGAAGGAATAGAAATTGGGATCGGCCTGCACGATGACGCCATTTCTCTTTCTGAACCTTTTCGGAATGGGATAGGCGCCGGCCTTATAAGCTTCCTTTTCGGTGATGTATTTTCTGAAGCCGCCATACTGTCTGCCGATCTTGCTCTTGCTGAACAGCCAACTGCTGGTACTGTCGAGCATCACCTGTTTTTCCTGCGCACTGATCATATTGGGCAGGTTGGGGGTGTATACCCTCGACAGCGTGACCACAACGATCACAATCCCAAAAATGACAAATAACATCAGCAGCCTGCTGCTCCATTTAAACCTTTGCCATCTTGAAGCAGAATTGGTTTGAAAAACCTGGTTTGTAGATTGATCGGGCATATGTGGAATGACAAATTTCCCGCTAAACAGGAAATTGGCAAAATTGAGGAGGTTAATTTAACCAGATTTAAAAAGATTTTATGACTCTTTGACCTTTAATAGTCCAATTCGAGCTTTAGCCTTTCTCTAAGCTCTTTGATATATGGATATTGCTCAATCATTTGCTGGTATTGTTCTCTTTTGTTGAGCTGTCTTTCGGCCGGCAATTCATCGGGCTGGTTTTCCCGGATGCTGACGACAAAAGAAACAGCTTTATTGTTGAATTCCTGTTGCAGGTAATCCGACAGGTTCCTTTTTTCCTGTTCAATGAATTTTTGTTCCAGGTTGTTGTTGGTGATCACTTCAAATTGGTCGGGTCCCGTAATATTCAATGCCGAGCGCTGAAAACTCTGGGTGGCCGAATGCTTGCTGTCGCGCAGCTTTTGTGTGTATTGATGCCAGGCCTTTTGGAGGGATTCATGTGTCAGAGGCTTGAACGTATTGGCCTCATTGCTTTGACGATTTACAAACTGCTGCCGGATCTTAGACAAGGCGCCGAGGGTCGGCACTACGTCTGCGACAGGCGCCGGATTCCCGGGCGCTGTTTCCGCAATGACCGCATCGTTTTTGGATGCAGGTTTTGCAGAGCGATAGTCAACGATCAACCTCGCGTCATCGTCGGACTTACCGTTGGCTGTTTTTGTGTTCGGCATTTGTTTTGCCGGCTTGCGCAGCTCCATAGGCTGGATATTCCTGAAAGCAATGGGCTTCGCCGTCTCAGTGAGCTTTTTTTTGGATGAAACCTGGTCACCCTGGCTAACCCATTCAATGGCCTGCTGCAAATAGCAAAGCTTGATCAGTGCAAGTTCAACGTGCAGGCGTTTGTTACGGGCGGCTTTATAATTGATCTCGGATTCGTTCAACACATTCAATGCACTGATCAGGTATGAAGGGTTCATCTTTTTG
>DATHGW010000151.1:0-8743 GCA_035317445.1 Puia sp. | reverse complement strand
CAAATTCACCGATGATCTGTTCGCCCATCTGTTTGGTATAACCATAAGGAGATTCCGCAGGCTTGGTTGGTGATTGCTCAGTGACCGGGATCTCGTCGGGGTTTCCATATACTGTACAGGAAGAAGAAAAAACAAAATGGGGGATCCTGAATTCCTGTACACATTTCAGGAGGTTGATCAGCGAGACCAGGTTGTTTTCAAAATACATCAGGGGTTGTTCAACGGATTCGCCGACCGCCTTGTAGGCCGCAAAATGAATGATCCCCGATATATCTTCGTTTTCCTGGAAGATGGCGAATGTATCATCGAAATTGCAAAGGTCTACTTTGTAATTCTTTATTTTTTTTCCGGTTATTTTTTCAACGCCTTCCAGTATTCTTGGGTTTGATCGGGAATTATTGTCAACCGATATCACCGAATAACCATTTTCGATCAGGTCCACAATGGTATGCGAGCCAATGTATCCACAACCACCCGTGACGAGGATTTTTTTCATAGTAAGTTTAAGCGTTCAATTGTTGATCATGTTGATTAAATACTGTCCATACCCGCTCTTCAACAAAGGCTGGGCTATGGCAATCACCTGCTCGCTGCTAATAAAACCCTTTCGCCAGGCGATCTCTTCAATGCAGGCGATCTTAATGCCCTGCCGCTGTTCGATGACCTGTACAAACTGAGAAGCCTGCATGAGCGAATCAAAGGTGCCGGTATCCAACCAGGCTGTGCCCCGGTCGAGGATGGACACTTTCAATTTTCCTCTTTTCAGGTATTCTTTGTTTACATCTGTTATCTCGTATTCTCCCCTGGCGCTCGGCTTCAGGTTTTTGGCAATATTCACGACTTCGTTATCATAGAAATACAAACCCGGCACGGCATAATTGCTTTTTGGCTTGCCCGGTTTTTCTTCTATGGAAACGGCCGTCATCTGCTGGTCAAATTCAACTACGCCATACCGTTCGGGATCACTCACATGATAAGCGTAGACGATACCTCCCTGTGGGTTGGTATTTTTTTCGAGTTGTTCTCCCAGTCCGGATCCGTAAAATATGTTGTCACCCAAAACAAGTGCGACGCTGTCCTTACCTATAAAAGATTCCCCGATGACAAAAGCCTGTGCCAATCCGTTCGGCTGGGCCTGTTCTGCATAAGAAAATTTCAGACCGAGCTGGGATCCATCCCCAAATAATTTCCTGAATAAGGGCAGATCATGTGGCGTGGAGATGATCAGGATCTCGCGTATCCCTGCCAGCAACAGGATCGACAACGGGTAATAAACCATCGGTTTATCATACACCGGCATCATTTGTTTGCTGATGGCGTAGGTAATGGGATGCAGGCGCGTTCCAGATCCTCCGGCCAGGATAATTCCCTTCATTGCTGCTTGATTTTTATCGGCGGCAAAGTAGTAAAGATTGAGCAGTTGGCAAAGTCGGCGAGTGGGCGGTGGCTAGTGGCGAGTAGAAAATAGAAAATAGAAAGTAGAGAATGGAGAGTAGAAAATAGGAAAAGGTTTGGGTAACTCATTTCTTCCTATTTTCTCCTTGCCACTAGCCACTTCCCACTCGCTGCTCACGATCTCCTGATCAAATGCAACACCAAATACACAATAGCTGAGAAGAGCGCACTGACGGGGATGGTTAGGATCCACGCCCACAGCAGGTTGATGGTGATGCCCCAGCGGACGGCCGACAACCTTTTCGTAGCGCCAACGCCAATGATTGAACCGGCGATAGTATGCGTTGTACTGACGGGTATACCCCATTTTTCTGTCAGGAAGAGGGTCAGTGCACCGGCTGTTTCTGCGCTTACGCCTTCCAGTGGCGTGACCTTGGTGATGCGGGTACCCATGGTCCTGACGATCTTCCAACCGCCGCTCATGGTGCCGAGGGCGATGGCCGTAAAACTCGCCAGCGGAACCCACATATTAGCATTCACAAACTGACCGAAGCTCATATCATGTCCCTGCGACTTTTCGTAAAAGATCATGGCAGCCCCGATGATGCCCATGACTTTTTGTGCATCATTGCCGCCGTGTCCCAGGCTGAACAAAGCAGAAGATAACAACTGCAGTCGTCTGAACCACTTGTCAGCCTTATATGGGTTTGCCTTCCGGCAGATATTGACGATGGTAATGGTGATGACCAGGGCAATCACCATCCCAATCAAGGGTGCAAGAAAAATAAAGAGGAAAGTAGGAACCACTTTTGCATAATTGATCACGTCGGTGCCGTTTTTGCTTATCGCCCCGGCATGAGCCAGCGCTGCGCCCATGAATCCACCCAACAGGGTATGCGAAGAACTGGAAGGAATGCCAAACCACCAGGTCAGCAGGTTCCAGAAGATGGCGCCGATCAATCCTGAAAAAATAACGTCCAGGGTAATGAATTCCTTGTTTACTGAATTGGCAATAGTATTCCCGATCTTGAATTCGCCGATGAGGTATTTGGAAATAAAAAAGGCCGCAAAATTGAACAGTGCGGCCCACAAAACTGCCTGAAATGGCGTCAGCACTTTTGTAGAAACAATGGTTGCGATGGAATTCGCCGCATCGTGAAACCCATTGATATAGTCGAACACAAGCGCAAGTATGATGATGATAACAAGAAAGGTCATAAAATTAATTTGCGGATTTGCAAATATGCGGATGTGCGGATACTTTGGTGCAGGTTTGCGAAGTTAAAATATGAGCATTCGCACATTCGCACATTTTCAAATTCGCACATTAAATTAGGCGTATTTGATGATGATGGACTCAATGACATTCGCTGCATCTTCGCATTTATCCGTCACGATTTCCATGACCTGGTAGATTTCCCTTTTCTTGATCACCTCTTTTGCATCGGGTTCCGTTTCAAACAAGCGATCGATGCTCATGTCAAAAATATCATCCGCCTGGTTTTCTATGCTGTTCACTTTGACGAGGGCGTCGGTGATCTTTCGCATATCCTTCATGTTGCGCAATTCCCTTACAGCAAGCCTGATCTGCTCCGTTCCCTGTTCGATCAGGTCGGCCATTTTCTGGATGCCTACATCATTCGGGTTGATCTTATAGAAATTGATTTTTTTGGCTGTGGCGTAGATGTAATCGCAGATATCATCCAGGGCGCTGGCGAGATAATGGATGTCCTCCCGGTCGAAGGGGGTAATGAAATTCCTGCCCAGTTCCGTAAAGACTTTATGGGTCAGGTCATCGTTCACATGTTCCTGGTCTTCAATCTGTGAACCCAGGGCAGCCCGTTTGTCGGGATCTACTTCACCCACAACCTCCTTCATCAGTTTTCCCATTTTGGCTACGCCATCGGCTACCTCCTCAAAAAGCGAGTAGAATATTCTATCCTTTGGCATAAAAATCTTCATAATCGAGTTCAAAGCCATATGGAAAAATTTGGGGCAAAAATAAAATTAATGTCCCGGCTATCCCTAAAAAGGTTTTTGGTAATAATTTCATAACATTGGCCTCATGTTGACTTTCCCGATTGCCAGAATAACAATGGACTTAGAATGAAAAAAACCAGCCTGCTCGTCTCACTTTGCCTGGTTTTCAACGGATTATCTGCCCAGTTTTTAATGGACATGGTCGATACCTCCAAACATGTCGGCAGAGGCCTGCTGGCCATTTATAAGAAATTCGACCAGATCAATATCGGGGGATATATACAACCCCAGTTCCAGGTAGCCCAGGAAAAGGGCATTAAAAGCTATCAGGGAGGGGATTTTCCGCCCAATGTCTCAAACCGTTTCATGATCAGGAGGGGAAGGATCAGGTTCGAATACGCCCGCTTTACGGAAGACCAAAAGCCCTCCGTGCAATTTGTTTTTCAGTTCGATGGAACGGAAAGAGGGGTGTTCATCCGGGATTTCTGGGGCAGGTATTTTGAAAATAGGCTGGAGCTGTTTTCGTTTACCATGGGCATGTTTGCACGACCCTTTGGATACGAGGTCAACCTGGCCTCATCAGACAGGGAATCGCCCGAGCGTGGAAGGATGTCGCAGATCCTGATGAAAACGGAGCGCGATCTTGGTGCGATGGTTTCTTTTGAACCCAGGAAAAAAAATCATCCATTGAGATACCTGAAAGTTGACGCAGGATTTTTCAACGGACAGGGATTGACCGCTCCCGCTGACTATGACAGTTATAAGGATTTTATAGGAAGGATCGGACTAAAGCCTTTTCCACTTTCCGCAAGGGTTACCGTCTCTGCAGAATTTTCCATGCTGAACGGGGGCTTCATGCAGAACACGGCTTCTCTTTATCGGATGCAAACCCAGGCCAATGGCAATAAGATTTTTGTTTTGGATTCGTCCTCATCGAACATGGGCAAAAAAGACCCACGTAAATATTATGGTGTCGACGGCCAGGTGAAGATAAAAAATGGCTGGGGCTATATGGAGTGGAGAGGTGAATACATCAGGGGTGAGCAAACGGCTGCTGCAGGAAGTTCAGAGACGCCGGCTGTCTTATTGACTGAACCCGCGTTTATCCGACATTTTGATGGGGCATATTTTTATTTTCTTCAAAATATTATCAACGCGCAACATCAACTTTGTATAAAATTCGACTGGTATGACCCGAATACAGCTGTTAAAGGCACTGATATTGGCAAACCGGGAACCAATCTAAATGCGACCGACATTAAGTACAACACGCTGGGTATGGGATACCTGTATTACTTAAATCAAAACCTTAAGTTTTCCTTTTGGTATGATATAGTGAAGAATGAATCCACTGCATTGGCTGGCTACACATCCAAATTAAAGGACAATGTGTTCACTTTCTGCATGCAGTTCAGATTCTAGGAACCGGCATTTGCAAAAACCGGTTGCACTGATTGTTTTGCCAGCGCAGGGTTTAATACATACCAGCATAATCCCAGCAGCAGACAGGCGTATTCTTCATTGTTTACTGACGTAAAGACAACGGAGGTTTGGTCATCCGCATTCTTCAGTCGGCTGCTGATCAACGGTTTCGTAACGTCTTTATTAAAGATGACGAGTTCGGCGAAAGGATTATTTTGAAAAGAATATTGAAACTTTTTTCCGTTCAATTCAATGGGCCCGGTATGACTATGCCTTATGTCAAAAGACAGCCTGCCAATTTCTTGCCCATATTCATTTTTGAATAAGGTGCGATTGACAAACGAGCCTGTTCTTTCAATAAAAAATATACCGTAATTGCCATCACATTGAATACGGGCGACCTGCTGATGTGTATTGTATTTGAGAATAGCTCTTTTGCTCCCGGCATCGAGCAGGTGATATTCCTGCATTCCCAGGCTTTGATTTTTTACAGAAACCCATTCCATATTTGCAAGTTTGAGTGAAGAAATCCAGCACAGTATAAGACTATACCATCTAATATTATACCCCAATGCCCGAGGTAACAATTTCTTAATATTGGAGATTTTTTGAAAAATATGTTATCCACAGGTTTTCCAGATTTTGGGGCGATCTGGCGCGCGAAGCATTCACCTAACATTCTGGTAACAATTGCCTTACAATTCCATAAGATTCCGTTAACAATCCGGTAACACTACAATGGGTTCTTTGTGAAAACTTTTTAACGTTTATGAGAACGCATTGTCTGTTATTAATTTTATGTATTAGTGGTTTTTTTATAGCGAGTCCGGCTTTTGCCCAGGAAACGACGGCTACCCTGAGTGGAAGAGTAAACGATGAAAAAGGCCTGGCTGTTCAGGGCGCTTCTGTGGTTGTGAAGCATGAACCCACGGGTTTCACCACAGGCACACAAACCAATAATAAAGGAATTTTTGTGATCCCGAATTTAAGATCGGGCGGTCCTTATACTGTCAGGATTTCTTATACCGGGTTCCAGGAACAAGTTCTGGATAACATCAACCTGATCCTGGGCAATAACCCCGATTTGAATATCGGAATAAAGAGCGAAGATAAAAGTCTGAAAGAAGTGGTGGTTCTTGGTAACCGCAGAGGTGGCGGGTCGGGTCTGACCGTCGGCAGGGAACAATTAAAAACATTGCCCACCCTGGGCAGAAGTCTTGGCGACTACACGCGACTGACACCGCAATCCAATAATAATTCTTTTGCCGGCTCTAATTTCAGGTACAACAATTTTACCCTGGATGGTGCCATTAATAATGATGCGATCGGTTTCAGCAATTCTTTTGGTGGTCAAAGTGGTGGCGGGCAGAGTGGCACGGCTGGTTCAGGCACCAGAACCAATCCATACAGTATAGAAACGATTCAGGAAGTACAGGTTCAGCTCGCGCCCTACGATGTTAAGATCGGAAACTTTACCGGTGGGAGCGTGAATGCGGTAACCAAAACCGGAACCAACGATTTTCATGGCTCTTTGTATGGATACGGACGAAACCAGGCGCTTGTTGGAAAAAGCGTGGATGGCCGGAAAACGAGCATTGGATCTGATTTTCATGATTACCAGGCAGGCTTTACGATCGGCGGGCCATTGATTAAGAACAAAGCATTCTTTTTTATCAACGGCGAAATAACCCGTCGTACCGAACCGAGTTTTTACAATGCAGGCGATCCCGGTGCTGCGATCAGTTTGGCGGAAGCACAGCAGATCAGCAGTGATTTAAAAACAAAATACAATTACGATCCCGGCACGTACAATACTTTTAAGATCAATACGAACAGCGATAAACTCTTTGCGCGGTTCGACTGGAACCTCAATGCCAACAATACATTAATGATCAGGGGCGTTTACACGAGCGGTTCAGGTAATAATCTCGAGCGCACAGCCACCAACTTCCAGTTCTCCTCGACAGATTTCATACAACATACCACAAACATCAACCTGGTTGCGGAATTGAAATCCAAGTTTAGCAATAATGTCAGCAACCAGTTAATAATTAGCTATATTGATGTGCATGAATACAGGGATTTCCCATCCAAGCTGGGCGCTTCCGGTAATCCCGTGGCCGGCCCTGCACCTTTCATGGACATTGACAATGGCCGCATCTGGCTGGGTACCTGGAGGGAGGCATCCATTTATAATATGAAACAAAAAACATTTGAGTTCAGCGATAATGTGACCTGGATCAAAGGCGCCAACAAATTCACCTTCGGCACACACAATGAATTCTATAATTTGTCGTATGGTTTTATCAATTCATGGAACGGACGCTGGGAATATGCTGGGGGATTGGGTTCATTTTTGGCCGACAAACCGTCTCGTATTCGCGGCGCTTTCACGACAGACGCAGCCAAGAACGACCGGAATGCATTATACAATGATCTGCCCGGAAGCAATTACAGCGTTTACCTCACCAGCGTATATGCGCAGGATGAGATTGCGTTGACAAGAAAATTTAAACTAACAGGTGGTGTAAGGGTAGATTATCCACTGCTGAATAAGAACTTCACGATCGATCCGGCATTGAATTCAACACCCAATTATGTTTCATCTGACCCGACTTATTCGCACACGTCATTCAATGAGTTGAACAATAAATGGCTTGGGGTACCCACGTTGTCTCCGAGAATAGGCTTTAATTATGACATCAAAGGTGACCAAACCCTGGTGTTACGAGGTGGGACTGGTATATTTGTGGGCAGAATGCCTTTTGCCTGGTTAGGATATGCGAGCACGTTAACAGGAAATAATTTCGGAAACATCGATTACAAACCCGGAGGAAAGACAGTTGGATTGGCCATTGATCCAAACACCTTAAAAGACACAGTGAATAAGTATGGTGGCGCTTCCGCATCCAACACCAGGGAAGTGGACATGGTGGACAATAATTTCAAATTGCCCAGGGTTTGGCGTTCGAGCCTTGCACTGGATGTAAAATTTGGCAACGGGTACAAATTGACCCTCGATGCTATGTACACGAAGACCCTGTACGATGTGAAGTTCCAGCAGATCAATATCAAAGACAGCGCACAATATTATACTTCAGGACCTACACAAACGCCGTTTTATGTTGGGGGAAAATTAAACAGCGCATATTCCAATGTTTATTTCCTGTCCAATACGACCGAAGGATACAGGTATAATTTAACGGCACAGATCTCAAAATCCACTACCGGATTGCGCGTCGGGAAGTTATCGACGTTTAACCTGAACTGGTCATTTGCCTACACTTATGGTGTATCCAAAGACGTTAGCAATGGTATTCGCAACTCTTTCCAGTCCAACTATGAGCTGAACCCGTCAGTTAACCCGGAAAGCCCTTCATTGGCCTATTCTAATTTTGATTTACGTCACCGTATCGTGGCAACTGTAGGCGGAACATTGAACTGGAATGAATTCAACAGCACTTCCCTGACCTTCTTCTATTCGGGTCAATCGGGTAGCCCATACTCCCTGATCTATACGAATGCGCCCTTCGGCAATTCATCCAATGCGCCACTCCCTTATATTCCCAGGGATCAAAGCGATATCCGCCTGGCAGACTATACGCGTTCCGATGGGTCTGTGTATACTGCCGGACAGCAATGGACCGATCTGGATGCATTCATCAACGGAGATGCCTACCTGAAAAGTCACCGCGGTCAGTATGCAGAAAGAAATGGTTTGCATACGCCATGGAATCATGAGGTGGATATGAAACTGATGCATGAATTCAGGTTTAAGGGTAATAACAAACAGCATGGATTGATCGTGAGTTTCGACGTGTTCAATGTACTGAACCTGCTGAACAATGCCTGGGGCCATACCACTTTCGTGACCAATGTGAACAATTATACTGTGAACTTCCTGAAATTCGCGAATGATGCCAACGCTGTAGCACCGGGCAAACCT
>DATHGW010000150.1:0-2867 GCA_035317445.1 Puia sp. | reverse complement strand
AAGGACGGTATATGAAGGATGTGTATTAAAATAAAGGATAAGAAATCAGAAAGTGATGCTACATGAGCGATAACAATCAATCTCCAATTGAAAAAATCAAAAAGGCCAGCGATGGCTTGCGGGGTTCTATCCAGGATGGATTAAAGGACGAAATCACGGGCGCCATCAGTGAAGATGACCAGGCCCTGCTGAAATTTCACGGCATGTACCAGCAGGATGACCGCGACCGCAGAGAAGAGCGTGCAGAAAAAAAATTAGAGCGGCTTTATTCGTTTATGATCCGGCTCCGTTTACCGGGTGGTATTTTGAAACCGGAACAATGGGTTGCCCTGCATCATATTGCCGGCGAATATTCCACCGGCGTGATCAAGATCACGACCAGGCAAACCCTGCAATTACACGGATTGATCAAATCAGACATCAAGCCCACGATAAAAGCTTTCAGCGAAGCCAACCTGGATTCCGTGGCTACCTGTGGTGATATCAACCGGAATGTGGTCTGTTCTGCGCATCCGATGCAATCGCCTATCCATGCTACCGTGCATGCCTATGCGGCAAAGATCAGCGAAATGCTCATGCCGAAGACAAGAGCCTACTATGAGATCTGGCTGGATGAAGAAAAAATTGCAGATAAGAAAGATGAAGACGATCCGCTTTACCAGGACCGGTACCTTCCGCGTAAGTTCAAGATCGGGATTTGCATTCCGCCTAATAACGACATCGATGTCCTGGGCAACGACCTTGGTCTGATCGCCATCATCGAGAACAATGAATTAAAAGGATTTAACATCGCAGTAGGTGGTGGCCTGTCAACCACCCATGGCAACCCGGCCACCTACGCACGGCTGGCCACCGTTATCGGTTATACACCCGCGGAAGACATGACGATGAAAGCCATTTATGCCGTCGTAACGATTCAAAGGGACTTTGGGAACCGGAGTGACCGCAAACTGGCGCGGTTAAAATATACCGTTGACCGTCACGGGGTCACCTGGTTCAAGGAAGAAGTGGAAAGAAGGATCGGGTTTCAGTTGGAAAAACCTAGGCCCTATATTTTTACAGAAAGAAGGGATTACTATGGATGGCAACAGAATGAGCAGGGCTCCTGGTACTATACGCCGTTTGTGGAAAACGGAAGAATACTGGATGATGAGAAACTGGCCCTGAAAACCGCCTTGCTTGAAGTAGCCAAAACAGGCAAGGCGAATTTCCGTTTTACTGCCAACCAGAATGTTATCCTGGCCGATATCAGTAAAAAAGACAAGGCCGCCATTGATAAGATCCTTCAGAAATATCACATCACGGAACACACGGATTCAGCTTCTCCGCTGAGAAAGAACTCCATCGCCTGCGTGGCGTTCAATACCTGCCCGTTGGCACTGGCCGAAGCGCAGCGTTATTTTCCAACATTGATCAGTAAAATTGAACCGCTGCTGAGTAAATATGGGATGGGCGATGACGAAATCATCATCAGAATGACGGGTTGCCCCAACGGATGCGGACGGTCCTATATTTCTGAAATTGGCTTTGTTGGAACAGCATATGGTTACTATAATCTGCAACTCGGTGGTGACCGGGAAGGCACCAGGCTCAACCAGGTATATAAAGAAAGCCTGGATGAAGCAGCCATTTTGTCTGAGCTCGATGATCTTTTTGCCGTATTCAAAAAAGAGAAAACAAAAGGCGAGACTTTTGGCGATTTCACTTACCGGAAATTTTTTACATCGGGTAAATAAGCGCCCACAACCGCCAAAACCCGTCATAGACGCCTTTCGCCAGCCTTTTAATTATTTTTAAAAAAACTTTTAAAAAAGTCTACTAATTTAGTAGGGATTACATATTTTTGCCTGATGTCTTTACTGAGCCTTCATTCAGTCCCTCATTCCGGGCTCTCCGGATCCTGCAATCAGACTTATTGTCCCACCGGGGACTAATAATCTTTTGCCCGAAATATTTTTTTAACCATTTATTCTACCAAATTCATAGACTAATAATATGTTGTCAAGATTACACCTCCTCACTTTCCTTGTCTTGTTTTCAGTTCATGCGCCGGCACAGGACGGAAGCCTGATCGAAATCAGCGGCCAGGTCAAGGCCCAGGATAAGAAAGACCCGCTTCCGGATGTAAGCGTTCAGGTAAAGGGAAAGGTCTCCGGTACCGTCACCGACAAATCAGGCAATTTTGTGCTGCGTACCAGGTCCAAATTGCCCTTCACCCTCGTCTTTTCTTCCATAGGATTCAGCCAGCAGGAATATGAAGTAAAAAGCCTGGGCCCCGGTCTCAATATCGAACTGGCTACCCAAACCGTACTCGGAACTGAGGTCGTAGTGACTGCTTCCCGGGTACCAGAAAGCATTTTAAGATCCCCGGTGGCGATCAATAAGCTGGACATCCGGGCGATCAAGGAAACACCCTCCCCGGGTTTTTATGACGCGTTGGAAAATGTAAAGGGCGTGCAGATGACCACATCCAGCCTGACCTTCAAGGTACCCAATACCAGGGGATTCAATATTCCCAATAATTTTCGCTTTATGCAATTGGTGGATGGTGTCGACATGCAGGCGGCAACGCTTGGCGTTCCCCTGGGCAACGCGATCGGGCCCACGGAGCTGGACATACAAAGCGTGGAAATCACGCCGGGCGCAGCCTCCGCCCTGTATGGCATGAATGCCATTAACGGCATGGCAAACCTGATCACCAAAGATCCTTTTACCAATCAAGGACTGAGCATTTATCAGAAAACGGGCGTCAACCATGTAGACGGGATCGACCATGACCCGGCCATTCTAACGGAATCGGCCATCCGCTACGCAAAAGCGTTTCATAACAAGTTTGCGTTTAAGATCAACCTCGGCTATATGCAGGG
>DATHGW010000149.1:0-8296 GCA_035317445.1 Puia sp. | reverse complement strand
CTAGTCGGGTCATGTGCCTGCCCTTGTTCCATGATCTTGTTAAGGAAGACCAAGACCTGATCATCAAGTTGGTGCTGGGGGTGTCAAAAGTGAAGGCCAGATGAAACTGGCGATCATGCAACCCTATGTTTTCCCTTACATAGGATATTACCAATTGATCAAAGCGGTAGACAAATTTGTAATTTATGATGACGTAAATTATATCAACAGGGGATGGATTAACCGGAACAATATCTTGGTGAATAACCAGAGTAGTCTGTTTACCATACCTCTTAAAGATGCAAGTCAGAATAGGCTAATCCGGGATATAGAACTCGTGCAGACATCGGGCTGGCAGAAGAAACTCCTGAAAACAATGGAGCATGCTTATAAGAAAGCTCCTCATTTCAAAGAATTATTTCCTGTAATCAGTGCAATCATTAATGCCGAGATTTCACATATTTATCAACTGGCATCTTTAAGTATAATATCCATTGCAGCGTACCTGGGAATCCCTACTGTTTTCGTCAAAAGCTCTGTAATTTATCATAACGCGAATTTAAAGTCCCAGGAAAGGATCTTGGATATCTGCATCCGCGAAAAAGCGGACCATTATATCAACCCATCGGGTGGCATGGAAATTTATTCCAGGAATCTTTTTGAAGAATCAGGAGTCCGGCTCAATTTTCTTAAAGCAAGGCCGGTTTCTTATAAACAGTTCAATGGCGAATTTGTTCCCTTTTTATCCATCATTGACGTGTTGATGTTTAATTCAAAGGAAGCCTCAAATCAGTTGTTGGGTGAATACGAACTTTTATGAGCAAAAATTATTTTGATAGCATAGTCAAACATTACGAAGATTGTTTGGAAAAGCACGGGGACACCCATTTGGGAGTGGATTGGCCCAAACTGGAAGATGTCGAGAAGCGTTATCGGATGATGCTGGATATAATAAGAATGGCCAACGACAGGTCTGAAAAGATAAACCTGCTTGATTTTGGCTGCGGAGCGGCACACCTGATAGAATACATCAGGCACCAAGGCATGAAGCAGATAAACTATTCCGGGCTTGACGTCTCAGAAAAATTTATTTCATTGTGTAGAAGCAAATATCCTGGAACAGCATTTTATCTTCTCGATATTCTCGATAGCCATGCAAGTTTGCCGCCATTTGATTATGTGGTCATGAATGGCGTTTTCACGGAAAAACGCGAATTGGGTTTTGAAGAGATGTGGGATTATTTCACCAAAATGCTGACCAAGACTTTTTCATTTGCCACTAAGGGAATAGCTTTTAACGTGATGTCTAAAGCAGTTGAATGGGAGAGAGAAGACTTATTTCATGTGCCTGCAGACCGCCTAATTGATTTTCTAACTAAGCATTTGACGAGGAATTTTGTCATCAGGAATGATTATGGCTTGTATGAATTTACTACCTACATCTATAAATAAGTAATTTATGGGAAAGAAAGTCATCATTTTCGGCATGCAGGATTATGCGGAGCTTGCACATTATTATCTTGAAAACGATTCCCCCTATCAGGTGGTCGCCTTTTGCGTAAATGAACAATACATGCCGCCTGAAAGAACATTCAGGAATTTACCGGTTGTGCCATTTGAAGAAATTGATCAAGAGTACCCTGCAAATGATTTTTCCTTTTTTGCACCAATGTCACCAAAGAATATGAACCAAGTTCGGGAAGGCGTGTACAACCGTATTAAGTCGAAGGGATATCAATTAATAAGCTATATAAGCAGCAGAGCTACAGTCTTTGATAATACAATTGGCGACAACTGTTTTATTCTTGAGGACAATACACTGCAACCCTTTACAAAAATTGGTAATAATGTCGTGTTATGGAGTGGTAACCATATCGGGCACCATGGAATAATTAAGGATCATGTCACATTTACCTCCCACGTAGTGATGTCCGGTCATTGTTTAATAAATGAAAATTCTTTTTTTGGAGTTAATGCTACTCTACGCGATGGTTTAATCATTGCCAAAGGGACATTAGTGGCAATGGCTGCTGCTATTACAAAAGATACAGAGGAGTGGGGAGTGTATATAGGAAATCCTGGAAAAAAACTTGAGGGGAAACTCAGCCCCTCATTATTGTGATATGAAATGGGAAAAAAGAGGGTTGATCTTTGCGCCAGATGGTAAATACGAATGGAACAAGAGCCATGCGCAAGTTCCTGTAGTTGACATTATGGAAGATAAATGGAGAATTTACTATGCGACCCGTAATTTGAATGGAAAAAGTCTGGTTAGCTATTTTGACGTGGAGGTTGAAAACCCTAAAAATATTTTATACGTTCATGATCATCCAATACTGTCCTTTGGAAGGTTGGGAACATTTGATGAGGATGGAATTATGCCTTCTTCAATAGTTACAGTAGGTGAAAAAAAATTTCTTTACTACATAGGGTGGTCCCAACGTAAAAGTGTTCCATACCAGAATAATATTGGATTGGCAATCAGCCCAGACGGAGGCAATACTTTTGAGAAGTATTCAGAAGGACCCATAATTGGAATAAACCATATTGATCCTTTTTTTACAGGCACAATTTATGTGCTTAAGGAGAACGACTCTTTTAAAGGATATTATCTAAGTTGCACAGGGTGGAAGATTGTGAATGACAGACCTGAATCCATGTATGTGTTAAAATACGCAAGTTCAATTGATGGGGTAAATTGGCATCGTGAAAATAAGATTGCAATCCCTTTCAAAAATGAAAATGAAGGCGGATTGGTGAGCGCGAGTGTTATAAAGAGCAAGAGTGGGAAATATCTTATGTGGTTTGGACATAGGAATTACTTCGATTTTAGGAAAAATCCTCTAAACTCATATCGAATTGGATTTGCGGAATCAAATGACGGTTTGGCTTGGTTCCGAAACGATGAAAAAAGTGGTATTGATATCAGTGATGCGGGATGGGATAGCGAAATGATTTCATATCCTAATGTTTTGCAGTCAGGCAATAAACTATACCTCTTTTATAATGGCAATAATTTTGGAAAGTCAGGCATTGGTTTTGCCACGCTAAATCTTAACGCACATGAATAAGACGGAGAAATTATCTTATATAAAGAATGGCTTTTACTTGTATAAAGGATTTTTTAACTCAAAGGAAGTTGAACGTATAAAAAAAGAAGCCCAATCAATCTTCATTAATCAGTTCATAGGTAAGGGGATAGCTACATCCAAAAAAATTTCGGAGGGAGAATTTGAGAGTGCGATTGTCAGGCTATTTGAAGAACATTTTGATCACTATACGAATTGCGGAAAGCAGGCTCAACATTTAATTAGCCTTCATAGACTTTCTTTAGACGAGAGGATAGTTAATAAACTGAAAGAATTTGGCCTTGATTTTCCTGTGATTTCCACCAGGCCGGTAATGTATTTTAACAAATTTAATTTGGCAAAGACGGAAGAGTTTTACAAAGTGCCTCCCCATCAGGACTGGAGAAGCATGCAGGGATCGCTGAATTCAATGGTAGTTTGGGTTCCGTTGGCTGATGTGTCGGAGGATTTGGGCGCATTAAAGATTGTCCCTGGCAGTCATTTGCACGGCTTGATTGAATCAAAGGAAAATGCATGGTTCCGGCAAATAGATCAGGTGGAACAAGCCGATTTCATATCTGTGGAAGTAGAGGCAGGTGACGCCTTATTTTTCTCATCTTTTTTAATTCATTCATCTGGAAATAATATCAAGGATAAAATTAGATGGTCCTGTCATTTCAGATACAATGATCTTAACGAAGAAACCTTTATTCAGAGGGGATATCCACATCCCTATATTTATAAACCGATACAAGAACTAATAACGAGCGATTTTCCTTCGCCGGATCAAATAAAAAAAATATTCTCATGAAAGTATTAGAGAATGAAGTGAGGGGAATTCCCATGAAATTTGTAGGTTATACTCGCTCCCTTGAGTTATGTTCACAAATGAATTATGAAACGGAAAATCTTGATTTTATAGATCAAATTAAGGAGGATGAGATATTGTACGATTTGGGTGCTTGCGAAGGAAGATTTTCAATTTATGCATCTCTAAAAGGAATTTTGTGTTATTCATTCGAGCCGGAAAAGAATAATTTTGATGCTTTCTTGTCCAATATTGAACTGAATAATGCAAGCAAAAGAATTCGGCCATTTAAAATGGCAATTGGGGATGTAAATAAAAAGGGTAAGTTGAAAATCGGACAGCCTTGGGCCGGAGGGCATCAGAAAGTCATTGAACAATCCGAAATCAGAGAAGATTTAAGTTTTGATTTTAAAGAGGAGGAACTTGTAGATGTGGTTAGTTTAGATGAATTTATTGACCAGTATGACATTGAATTCCCAAATTATATTAAGATAGATATTGATGGGTCAGAACTAGCGTTCATCAAAGGTGCGCAGAAAACCTTGGGAGACATGAGATTGAGGAAAATTATTTTTGAATTGGAAATTAATGACAAAAATTTTAATTCAATAATGTCAAACTTATCTGGGAACGGATTTGAAGAGGAGAACCGCATACAAGTGCCCAATGAAAAATTTCTTTATAATATCATTTTTCGCAGAAGCAGCCAGAAAGTAGAATGAGTTTTGATAGCCCACGTTGCGCTGTATGGATGGTTACATATAATCATGAAAAGTATATAGCTGAAGCCATTGAATCTGTTCTAAAGCAAGAGACTAGTTTTACGTACAAACTTTTCATTGGAGATGACTGTAGCTCAGACAGCACAACAGACATTTGCCGGATTTATTCCGAGCGTTATCCCGATAAAATAGATCTGGTAGTGAACGAAAAAAATCGTGGAGCACATGGCAATGGCGTGCGTACCTATCACAGATGTTTGCAATCTGGGGCAGAATATCTAGCATTATGTGAAGGCGATGATTACTGGACGGATCCGCATAAACTTCAGAAGCAGATCGGTTTTCTTGAAAGCAATCGTGATTACGCAATTTGCTTTCACAATTCAAAAATTATTAATGACGAGGAACCGGAGAAAATTTCCTTTTCTAATTTGCCAGATCAGCCAGAAACAAGTGAATTCGGGGACTTAGCTGAGAAGGAATTTATTTATACCGCAACCTGTCTTTTTAGGAGCGAAGATTTGAAAAAATTTCCGCAAAAACATTATCGATATTTAAATAATTATACACTCGATCTTAACAACGCCCAATATGGCTACATTAAGTATTTAGATGAAGTGATGAGTGTTTACAGGAAGCACAGAGGAGGAATTTGGTCAATGGTTGCTCGCGAAAAAACACTTATTGAACATTTGCCCGTATATAAGTTCTATGTGAGGTATTTCCATAAGAAATACAGAAAATATTTTCTTAAGCATCTAAAGGATATGAGCGCTGAGCTCGTGTCACTTAAATTGGCAAACAATGATTTTAGTAATTTCTGGAGGTACTATAGAGAATATTTTATCTACAATATCCAGGACAGAAATGAAAGAAAACACATAGCCTCCATTTTTAAAAAGGCCGTTTTGGCACAAACCAGGCAGATATTTAATGACCATCGTTAAAAGTTTTTATCGATTTTTGAGCAAAATTCGTACATCTTCAAATCATGAAAGCGCAAGTAAAATTGAATTGTATATATCAAAATATCTTCCCAATTCCAACGATATTACACTTATTGACATTGGTGCGCATCGCGGAGATTTTATAGATCAAATAAAAAAATATTATCGGATAAGGCAGGCTTCTTTAGTAGAGCCCACTCCAGACCTGGCTACTTTTCTGGTATCGAAATACAAAGATGAACAGATCCGGATATTTCAAAATGCCTTATCAGACAAAAATTTAGATACAGTAGATTTTCAGATCAACGTATATGGTGAAACATCCTCTTTGTTGCCATTTAAGCAGGATCTGGTTGAACTTGGCAATGTTGACACCAGACTTGATAAAAAAGTGCAGCTTGTAACACGCACACTTGATTCAATTGTAAATGAGGAGAAATATAATTCGCTTGACCTGATTAAAATTGACGTACAGGGCGTCGAGCACCTGGTATTGGCAGGAGGAAAGAACGCTTTAAGAATCACAAAATTTGTGTGGGTTGAATTGTCCTTTAAACCACTCTATATCGGTTCTTCTGTTTTTCACGATATATACTCCCTCATGGAGCAAAATGGATTTGTATTGCTGGAGATATCTCCTGGCCATAGGTCACCCAAAAATGAACTCCTGCAGGCCGATGCCTTATTCGCAAATCAGTTATTTCTCTGAGGTTAGCCACTTCACATTTAATTTCTAATCCATTTGCTGGAATTTCTAAAATCAAAAAAGGAAAAATTACAGGAATCTAATTCCAGGAGATCCTATTCGCAATGTGGCGAGGACATGATCGTGGACTATATTTTCGGTCTCAGGGGAATAGATCACCCGAGCTTTATTGATATCGGCGCCAATCACCCTTATTACCTGAACAATACAGCTTTTTTTTATGAGAAGGGTTGTAAAGGACTGAACATCGAAGCGAATCCGGATTTAATAGACATTTTTAAAGAGTATAGACCTAATGATATTAATTTGAACCTCGGTATTGATGGCCAAAAAGGGGAAATGGAATTTTATGTTATGGAGGATAATACCCTGAGCACTTTTTCAAAGCAGGAGCTGGATGGCCTGGTTGCATCGGGCAAAAAAATGTCAAAGGTCATGAAAGTTAAATTAGATACCATCCCCGGTATCCTGGCTACTTATTTTGACGATAAATTTCCTGATTTTTTAAGCCTTGATGTAGAAGGGATGGATTTTAAGATTCTGCAGTCGATCAATTTTGAAAAACATTTTCCGAAGATCATTTGCGTTGAGGCGGCCGAATATTCCTCAAAGGGTACCGGTGCCAGGCGACACGATCTGATCGATTTTTTGGTTGCCAAAGGGTACTACGAATATGCCAATACAAACCTGAACGCAATTTTAGTGGACAAGAAATTTTGGTTTATTTAAAATGAAGAAGGAAAGTATTTCTATAATAATACCGACCTTTAATTCACGTGCGAAAATAATATCCTGCCTTGATAGCGTAATTGCTCAGACTTTTAATGATTTCGAACTGATCGTGGTTGATGGGCTGTCAACTGACCATACCATCGATTTAATCAGGAGGCATCTGGCAAATGATAGCCGGCTCAAGCTGATCAGCGAAAAAGACACCGGCATCTACGATGCCATGAACAAAGGCATCGGGCTCGCCAAAGGCGACTGGCTGTATTTCCTTGGATCAGATGATGAATTGTTCGACAATAATGTCCTGCAAAGGGTTGCTGACGCGGCCGCCATAACGGAACAGCATGTCATTTACGGCAACGCGAAAATCATCGGCAACACCTCCTGGGCCAAAGATGGATCTGTATACGACGGCGTTTTCGATCTGCATAAACTCTTGAAAAAAAATATCTGTCACCAAAGCATCTTTTATCGCAGGGCTTTCATCAGGGAAAAAATCGGACATTTTAATCTGGCCTACTCCTTGTGCGCCGATTGGGATTTCAATTTGAAGTGCATGGCCAACACGGAATTCCAGTATATGGATCACACAATAGCTAAATTTTTTGCAGGCGGTGTGTCTACAGAAAATTATCTTGATGAGAAATTCTCGCAAGATTTTTTGCAGAACATATTATCCTATTTCGGCCTGACCGTGTTTGATCCGGTCGTCAACAGGGAAGATTTCCCTTATTACCAGGATCTGTTAAAACTGCAGAAAAAACAGAATTACCTGAAATATGCCGGCAACCGGTTGAAGCGTAAATTGCTTTGATCCGCTCTATATGAAGTACCGTCCCATCGCCTTCTACCTTCCTCAATTTCATCCTTTCGCCGAAAACGACGACTGGTGGGGTAAGGGATTTACCGAGTGGAGCAACGTGGTCAAGGCCAAACCGCTTTTCAAAGGACATCACCAACCGCATCTGCCAACCGAACTGGGTTTCTATGATCTGAGACTCCCCCAGGCAAGGGAAGAACAGGCGGCGCTCGCAAAAGCTTATGGCATCTATGGTTTTTGTTATTACCATTACTGGTTCAATGGAAAAAGACTGATGCATGAACCGCTTGACTATATGCTGCAATCGGGTAAGCCCGATTTTCCTTTTATGTATTGCTGGGCGAATGAAAACTGGACGAGACGATGGGACGGCGATGAAGATAAAGTATTGATCAAACAAGACTATTCAGAAGCAGATGACCAGGAACACATACGCTATCTCTGTAAACATGTTTTTAGCGATCCGCGCTATATCAGGGTGGATGGCAAACCCTTTTTTGCGGTGTACCGGCCCGGA
>DATHGW010000148.1:0-5822 GCA_035317445.1 Puia sp. | reverse complement strand
GAACGACAATTGGAGAAATTGCAGGGGCTCGCAAAAAAAGTTCATGAGGACCTGCAATTCGACTACCTGAAACAGCTAGAAGCATTGGCGCTTTAATGCGAGGGCCTCACATTCATATTATTTGTTTATTTTCAGGAACCTTAAACAAAGCGGATCATGAAAAAACGATTCCTGGCCAGGTTTGCCTTATTGATGATGTTGCTGCCGGCTTATACCATCAGTAAAAGCGAGGATCATAAAACCCTGGCCATCGGTTCTCCGGCACCCGACTTCACCCTGCCAGGCGTGGATGGGAAAACCTATAGCCTTTCTTCGTTTAAGCATGCCCGCATCCTGGTGATTGTGTTCACCTGTAATCATTGCCCTACTGCACAGGCTTATGAAGACCGCCTGATCAGTCTGACGGCCGATTATGCCGGCAAAAATGTTTCCGTGGTTGCCGTCAATCCCAATGATCCCAAAAGCCTCCGGCTCGATGAACTTGATTTTTCAGATCTTGGCGATTCCTTTGAGGAAATGAAAGAAAGGGCAGGAGAAAAGAAATTTAATTTTCCCTATTTATACGATGGTGAAACCGAAACCATGTCTAAAGCCTATGGGCCGGTGGCGACCCCTCATGTTTTTGTTTTTGACCAGGACCGCCACCTACGTTATACCGGAAGGGTCGATGATATGGAAAGTCCGTTCAAAACGCCCAGGAGCCAGGATACCCGGAATGCAATCGACGCGTTACTCAACACCCAGGAAGTGCCCGTAAAAACCACCAAGGTCTTTGGCTGTTCCGTTAAATGGGCTGAAAAAAGAAACCTGGTGCAACAATCGCTGGAAAAATGGGCGAAAGAACCCGTAAGCCTGTCGATGATAGATGCCGCCGGGCTAAAGGACCTTCTCAAAAACAGTTCGGACAAGTTAAGGCTGATCCATGTGTGGGCCAGTTCAAATGAACCTTCTGTAAGGGAATTTCCCGAGTTTGTCATCATGAACAGGATGTACCGCGACCGGGACTTTGAGTTCATCAGCATCAGTACGGATGACCCAGCCACACAGGAAAAGGTATTGCAGGTGCTGAAAAAACAACAGGCCTCAAATACCAATTTTCTTTTCAATGAGTCCGGTCAACGCAAATTTGCCGATGCCGTTGACCCCGCATGGAAGGGCGATCTGCCTTACGTGCTATTGATCGAACCCGGTGGAAAGATCGTATATGCGAAACAGGGAGTAATCGATCCGGCAATGATGAAAAAAATTATCGTGGGCAATCACCTGATCGGAAGGTATCCATGAGGTTATTGGCCATTTCAGGGGTATATTTGAGTCATGAAAACCATCTTTGTTTTATTCCTTTCCGGGATGCTGCTTTGTGTCCTGGAGCCACTGCAGGCACAGGTAAGGAAATTTGATTCTACCCTGATTAATGGAAAAGTAGGCTACCGGGTCAGCACCAATAATAAAAACATCATCGACAATGAGGTTCAGGTGAAGCTCATCGGTTTTGATAAGTCAAGCCATGGATTTGATTTTTTCATTCGTGGAAAAGTGGTCAAAGCAGAATTGGAGGATTTGAATAATGACGGGTTTACCGACCTGCTCATCTATGTGTATTCCGGCAAGGACGGGGAATTTGGCAACGTATATGCGTTTGCTTCAGAAGAAAATAAAACGGTGTCGGCATTTTCGCTGCCCGATGTCATGCTCGATGGTAAACTCAAGACCGGTTATAAGGGGCACGATGAATTTTCGCTGATGGAAGGTACACTGATGCAGAAATTTCCCCTGTATAAACCGGGCGATGAAGCAGATAAGCCGACCGGAGGCAGCCGGGTGGTACAATACCAGGCAGCCAAAGGAGAGGACGGAAGGCTTAAGTTCAAAGTGCTCAGGTCTTACGATGTCAAATAGGCAAAACAAAACGACCAACCGATAAGGGCTGGTCGTTTGTTGAGGCGTAGTAGAATATTTTAGATGACCTGTTCTTCAACAACAAGATCAGATTTGAAAGTCAGTTGTGAGGACCTGGTCATTTTAATGATGATATTCTTATCGTTCATAAAAGATTTGACAATCGCATCATTGTTCATCACATAGAACAAGTCTTTACCAATGGGCGATCCGCCAATTCCGTTTTCGACTTTTCCTTTTACGATTTCGAGATTGAAAGAGTAGTTGGCATTCTTGCGGTTGTCCACAAATTGCAATTCCATTTTTCCCAAAGCAACCTGTTGTTCTTCGGCAATAGATTTTTTGAGCAAAATCCGGATTACGGGCAAATATTTGGTCCAGAGAGATAGGTACTTTCCTTCAGTCATGTTTATTTTTTTAAATGTTTACTTTTCCCTTTTTGAAGGCTGCTTCAAATATAAATGCCAAAATGCCTTAGGAAGCTCTTAGAATGAGATATTGTGGATCATACAAATATACCCACAATTCCTGATTGGGCCTCAAGAAACATCAATTTCTCCGTTGTTCGTTCAGTTTCAGCTAATTCCGAGCAATTCCACCTCAAAAATGAGGGTACTGTTGGGTCCGATATGCGCGCCGGTTTGCCTATCTCCGTAGGCCAGCTGGGGTGGGATAAAAAATCGCCATTTACTTCCTTCATTCATGAGTTGCAGTCCCTCCGTCCAGCCACTGATCACCATATTCAAAGGAAATGTCGCAGGCACAGCACGCCTTACAGAGCTATCAAAAACGGTACCATCTATTAAGGTGCCGTGGTAGTGACAGGTTACTTTATTGCTGGCTTTGGGTTTCGGCCCTTTTCCTTCTGTTATGACCTCGTATTGCAGGCCACTCGGCAGCGTCACGACGCCAGGCTTTGCTTTGTTGGCTTTAAGAAATTCCTGACCGGCCTTTAAGTTTTCAGCGGCCTGCTCGTTCTTTCTGTTAAATAATTTGTCAGCAATTCCCATATAAATATTTTTGGCAAAAGTAAGCAGGATTTTCAGGATTTAAAGGATATTAACTATAGTAATCGCTTGCTAATGTTATCTTGTATCCTTTAAATAATCAATGTGAAAAAAATTATTCTCTTTTTAAGTGTTGGCTTATTCATTACCGGTATGACTTACGCACAAACAGCAAAAAAACCCACCGGAAGATTATTGCGTCATGTGGTGTTGTTTAAATTCAAGGACAATGCTACTCCAGCAGATATTCAAAAAGTGGAAGAAGCCTTCAAGGACCTTCCTGATATTATCAAAGGAGTAAAGGCCTTTGAATGGGGTAAAAACAACAGCCCGGAACAGCTGAACCAGGGATTTACCCATTGTTTTTTCGTCAGCTTCTCGTCTGAAAAAGACCGGGACAATTACCTTCCCCATCCCGCCCACAAAGCGTTTATAGCCCTGCTGAACCCATACCTGGACAAGGCTTTGGTTTTTGATTATTGGGCCCTTTGACGCGAAGCGTCGTTGTTGAATAGTCGTTGATAAGTTGAATGGTTGATAAGTTGATTGGTTGATTGGTTTGGTTGGGAATCTTGTCATTCCGAGCGGAGCGAGGAATCAGGCATAAGGCGGCTTACACGAAACTGCTGATTCCTCTCCGCCTTCGGCGGATCGGAATGACAACCCTTTCGAACTTCCGAGTCAACTTATTAACCAATCAACTTATCAACTATTCAACCATCAACTAGAGCCTGGGTGCGGCGGGTTTGTATGCTGTTTCGAAAGGATTGGCGCCGCGGACATTAAGTTTACGACGGTAAACCTTGTCTCCGCAGGAAACATACAGGATATTAAAATCAGGTCCGCCAAAGCAGCAGTTCGAAGCCTGTCCGCTGGGCATCGGCAAAATAGCGTTTACCCTGCCCAGTTGGTCCAATACCTGGATACCCAGACGCGAAGCGACATAGACCCTGCCGGCCGTATCACATTTGAGCCCATCCGGCCATGCATTGTCTTCGGTGTCCGGTGAATGCAACCAGCCATACCGTTGCTTATAATCCAATTTACCGTCTGCCCGGACTGTATAGACCCATACCCAATGGGTAGCCGATTCTGTTATATAGAGCTGGGTCTGATCTGGGGAAAGCGCGAGTCCATTGGCAAATTTCAGTCCTTCATCCACAACAGATTTTTCTCCGTCGGGACGGATGAGGTAGATCTTGCTCGGTTTACTGGTTCCATCCGGAACGGTTACGTATATGTTCCCGTTCTTAGCCACTACAAGATCGTTTCCGGAAATGCTGTCTGCCACAACCGTCTCCTTTCCGTTCTTATCATACCGGATGATTTGCCTGGTCGCGCCGGCCACAACATAACGGTTACCGTCAGCCCCGAAAGAGGTTCCGCTTGCTCTTTTAGCATCCAGCTTGAGTCCGAGCGGTTTTCCATCGGGCCCGATCTTATAAGTAACAGAGGTGGGGATGTCCTGGTAAAACACTTCCCCCGCGGCGTTGGTTGCGGTACCTTCTGTGAATTTATATCCTTCCCCAACCAATTCCCATCCTTCGCCGGGCAGCAGGATATCAGAAAGGAAGGCATTCTTCGAATGTCCTGTACCGACTGGTTTTGGCCAATCCTTCCAAAGCCAGCGCATGGCTTCGGGGAAAATGGATTCTCCCTGTTGGCCGCTATGGCCGCCTTCGCCCCAGACATGGTTAAGTTCATATCCTGAAAAAGACAGGGCCCTTTCCATGCTTTCGTTGGCCTTCCACCAGTCACCGCCATAAATGTTCAAGTCATTGCTGCCATCCTGCAAAAAAACCCGAATGGGTTTCGGCTCGTATTTCCTGATCAGCGTCGGGTAGCGGTCTGCACCTCGTAGTCCGACATAAGTTCCGATCGCGCTGAAGACCCTGGAAAAGGCCTGGGGATTTTCCCACGCGACCGTAAAAGCGCAAACTGCCCCACTGCTTGATCCACCGATGGCGCGGTCATTGGCAAGCTTTGACAGCCTGATCTCCCGGCCATTGCTTGCATGTTGTTTTTCGACATCGGGCAATATTTCGTTGAGCACGAATTTCAGGTAAGCGTCTCCCAAACCATCGTATTCAAAACTGCGGTTAAACCGGTCGAGGCTGGTAGCATCATGGTCCGACAATACCTTTCCAGGCGAAATAAAAACAGCGATGGTAACGGGCATTTCTTTTTGCTGGATCAGGTTATCAAAGACTGTAGGCGCTTTCCACTGAATGCCATCCTGATTGACATACACACAGGCTGGCGTTTCCGGCTTGTATTGCGCCGGAATATATATCCAATATGTTCTGGATGTACCCGGAAATATTGCCGAATGATCAAATGCGAATTTCAATACTTCACCCTTAGGCACACCCGGATGTTCGATGCTGGCAGCATCCTGAGTATATTTCTCCGCAGGGGCCTGGGCGAGTATTTTTATTTGCGAAAACACGCAGACAACCAGTAATATTTTTTTCATGATGGAACGTTTGAACTCAGCAATAAATATAGACAAAACAAAAAATTATTAATCAAATATTACATTTTCTCATCCATATTGGCTTATTTAGAGTCGGGACTCTAAGCTCCCGACTCTAAAATAACCCCGACTATGTCATTGCCACGAATCTATATCTGCCTGCTGTGTATCCTGACCAGCATCTGCGCTTCGGCACAGGAAAATAAGGAGCTGAGTATCGAGATGAGTAAAGTAAAATGTTCCTTCCGGTTGGATGAACAGGGTGCACCTACTTATTCTGTTTTCTATGCCCAGAAACCGGTGATCCTTTCTTCGCATTTAGGTTTCAGGCTGGTTGAAGACAGCGGATTCTACAAAAATTTTTCGATCCTCGGCGTCGAGAAAAGATCAGTCGATGAAAACTGGCAGCCCGTCTGGGGGGAAACCAAAATCATTCGTAA
>DATHGW010000147.1:0-3006 GCA_035317445.1 Puia sp. | reverse complement strand
TCCAGCACATTGCCCTTCAATTTATCATTAAGCGAAGCCCCGCTGTGGCCGATGACGTCATTGAGATCCCTGGCCGCCTGCTGATGCGAAAGCGTTGGAATCTCCATCAGGGGGTCTACTATCCAATCATGTTGATCCTGTTTTTTGTGTACGATGTCGGCAGGCTTTTTTTCAGGCGCCGCCCTACCGTTTGTTTCGGGTTCTACCTGCATCAAATCCTCTTCATATACAGTGAATCTTGAAGAAGATGGCATAACAACCGCTACTTTTGCACTCTGGTGGCCGGAACCAGACTTTGAAGGCAAATGACCTAGTTCGGCTTCAATCTGCTTCACCGTCACAAGCATTTGGGAAGCTGAGGCCTTTTGTTCAAATTGTTCCTTTAATTTGCCGATAAGTTGTTGCAAACGTTCCATTATTTCCTTTTGCGGGTGCTTTAGGTTAGTGATGTATAAATTTAATGCAAATTTTTAACCAATTCGTTGAATTACATGTTTATTGAACCCAATATTAACAATGAACGAAGGGGTTGGATAGAGGTTATTTGCGGCTCCATGTTTTCCGGTAAGACCGAAGAATTGATCAGGCGGCTCAAAAGAGCCCGGATAGCAAATCTTTCTGTCGAAATATTCAAGCCCTCGATGGACATTCGTTTTCATGAGAAAAATATTGTATCTCATGATGAAAACGCCATTCCCTCCATTCCCGTGGGTCATTCAACCGAAATCCTTCCCCTGGCAAAATCAGTTGATGTCGTCGGCATTGATGAAGCACAGTTCTTTGATAACCAATTGCCTGAAACCTGCGACCAACTTGCATCGGGGGGCACCAGGGTGATCGTGGCCGGACTGGATATGGATTTTAGTGCAAACCCGTTTGGGCAAATGCCCAACCTGCTTGCCAAAGCTGATTATATCACCAAGTTGCATGCCATTTGTGTGCGCTGTGGAAATATTGCGAATTATTCGTACCGGAAATCGGGAGATGATGCGCAATTATTGCTCGGTGAAAAAGACTTGTATGAGCCCAGGTGCAGGAATTGTTATTTTAAAGGAGAAACCTTGCTTTAACAAATAAGTTTCATCATTGAAATCAGGTTCACACATTATTGCTCTTTTTAAAAAAGAATTATTGCTGGAAATACGCCAACAATATACTTTTTATGGCATCCTGCTGTATGTGGTATCGACCATTTTTGTGCTCTACCTGGCTATGGGACAACCTGAATCCACCGTTTGGAATGGTTTATTCTGGATGATGCAGTTATTTATTTGTGTCAATGCCGTGGCAAAAAGCTTTCTGGCAGAAAACAAAGGAAGGATGTTGTATTTCTATTCGATTGCCGGTTCTAGGGACTTCCTTTTGGCCAAACTCCTGTTTAACGCCTTGTTCATGGTCGTGATGAGTCTTACCTGTTGGACCCTGTTCAGCATACTGCTAGGCAACCCGGTGATTTATGGAGCCAGGTTTTTTGGCATTACGATTTTGGGTGGACTAAGCCTCAGCCTGGTTTTTACATTTCTGTCTGCCATCGCCGCGCGCGCCCAGCAAAATGCCGGTTTGATGGTGATCATGGGATTTCCCGTAATCATTCCGCAGATCATGCTCCTGATGAGGATTTCGCGTATTGTTTTTTCTGACCTGTTGCAAGGGGGTCTTTGGCAGGTCATCCTTCTCCTGCTGGCCCTCGATGCACTGGTGGTTGTACTGGCCTTGATTTTATTTCCTTTTTTGTGGAAAGACTAGACGATTCTACCCTAAATTTGCTGCGCCTCTCCGATTGCTTGTGTGCGGATGATGAACCCGACCCCGGGATCCGCAAACAGGTTTTCAAAAACCCGGTAAAATTTATGCGACAATCCTGGTGGAAAATAATTTGCGTCATACTCCTGGTCTATACGGTTATCGGCGGTTTTTTATTCTCTGTGCCTGCCCGTGAAATCTTGCATGAGACCATCCGCAACCTGTATTTTCACGTATGCATGTGGTTTGGTATGATGATCCTTTTCACGGCTTCGCTTGTCTATTCCATTAAATACCTGCGCTCACAGAAAATGCAGTACGATATTTATGCAGTGAACTTTGCCAAGACAGGCGTTCTTTTCGGCATTCTCGGATATGCGACGGGCATTGTTTGGGCCTCCTATACCTGGACAGAATATGACAGCAGCACCCAGATTTTCACTGAACCGAAACTGCTCGGCGCGGCGATCGCCCTCCTGGTGTATTTCGCTTATTTTGTATTGCGCGGTTCTATAACCGATATCGATAAGAAGGCGAAGATCAGCGCCGTATATGCCATCTTCGCTTACGTCATGTTATTCCCATCCATCTGGGTGCTACCCAGGTTACTGGAAAGCCTTCATCCCGGCAAGGAGGGTAATCCCGCGCTCAAATTCGATGACCTGGACGGCAGGTTAAGGACCGTGTTCTACCCCGCCATCGTGGGCTGGACGCTTCTGGGTGTTTGGATCACTTCATTCAAAATCAGGCTGGATCTATTAAAAGATAAAAGCATATTATAAATCATGAGAAAGATATTTCCCTTTATTTTTTTCCTGCTCTGCCTGTTCTCCCTGGCTGGCTACGCGCAGGTATCCGATGTCCAGAGAAAATATACCGCTTATGACATGCGCAGCAATGGAAAGATCTATGTAGTGGTCCTGGTAGTACTGATCATCCTGATCGGACTGATATTATATCTGATCAGGATTGATCGAAGGATCAGCAGGATGGAGAAGGCGAGTGGTAAATAGCGAGTGGCGATAAGTAGTTAAAATCTAAAATAATATTCCTGTCTAAACAAAAACATTCCCATTATGGCAGCGCAAACCGAGTATAAATTTTTTGAGGCAGTAGAAAAGAGCTTTGATAAAGCTGCCCCGTTTACCAGTTGGGACCCGGGCATCCTGGAACAGATCAAGCAATGCAATTCTGTGTATCGTATGCACTTCCCCGTTAAGATCGGTGATAAGATCGAAGTGATCAAGGCATACCGGGTGCAAC
>DATHGW010000146.1:0-3402 GCA_035317445.1 Puia sp. | reverse complement strand
CAACCAGCAGCGGGAGGGTGGCCAGCATAATCGCGACCACAGAAAGCGCAATCAATTTTGAACCATATAACACCCAGTCGGCAGGGGGAAGGGCGTCATTGATCACGGCGAAACGGGTGGCTTTCTCCCGGTGCACTGTTTCGCCCGTATAAAACAACAGGATCAGAAAAATAAAAAAGACAAAATTCTGCGTATGCAATGTCATGTAACCAACCGTTCGCGGAAAATCCTGCACGCCGAAATGCTGTCCGAATCCCATCCAGAAAATAAATCCAAGGAAAATAATACCAGTCCCCACAATGATCCGGAAATAATTGTCCCTAATGATGCTGACCAGTTCAATTTTTGACAGGGTATAGATCACCCGGCGGTTATAGCCATTTTTGAAACCGGTGAGCACGCCCGGTATTTTCTTTAAAAATCCTGGGGTCTTAAATGTTACCGGATCCTCATCTTTTCGATGGCTTCTGCCGCTAAAAAACCGGGTAAAGCTAAAGCGGAGATAGGTCAAGAACACGATAGCGAGACCGGTACCGGTCCATGCGATCCGGTTGATCAGCATCAATCCACGAATAGAAACCAGGTTATGGTTTCTTTGTTCAGGGGTAGAATAATAGTCTATCACGTTGATCGGATTAAACGCGAACGGATCAAAAAGATACACGACCGTCAGGTTGTTCAGGTTGTGAAAAATAAAAAGCGTGGTTATGTAGGCCAGATACAGGATTACCCCTCCTGAATAAATAACTTTTATATTACGGGTGTAGGCCACAAGGCCGAAAAAAATTGATGAGGTGAACAACAGATTGGGCAGAACAAAAACAAGATAAGGTTGGATGTAATTGATCAGATGGTATGGTCCGACGCGGCTTTGAGCAAGCCAGCCCAATTTAGGACCCAACCAGGTGCCCAGTAGAGATCCCCAGATTAGGGTCGACCCAATGAGGACAACAAATAAAAAGGAACCCAGGAATCGTCCCCAGAAATAATCGTTTTTGGTGATGGGGTAGGACAGGTAATATTCATGTGTGTTGTATTCAATGTCCCGGTAAAGCGGCGTCCCCATTAGTGCAGCAGTGATGACCATCATGAATATGCTGCAAGCAGCAAAAAATTTTGCTATCGTGAGGGGTGAATTGACAAAAGTTTTCTCGCTGGCGGGAACGTATCCATGAGAAAAGGGATAGAAGCTAAACAGAAAAATCCCGATAAAATAAATGTATGTATCTGGTCTTTTGAGCCGGTACTTTATTTCGAACCAAAATATTTTCCGGAGCGCGTGCTTACCAGGCCGGCTCAGCGTCATGGTATTCATCCATCTCTCCTGGCTACTAGTTTTCTCCGATCTCCATTTTTCTTTTATGGCATCATAGCGCAGACCAGCGTCTTTCAGTATCGTCCCCGTAGTCATTTCAGGGTGTTTCAACATGCTCAACAATACATGTATGACTTCCACGTTGCGTCCGCCCGGTTCATCTGCTTCCGTCGCTGCGTCCCGTATTATTTTTTCTGCTTCTCTTGTGAGAGCAATGCGCTTTGGCGTCCCGGAACCATCGTGTCGGGCAGTTCCCTTCAAAACAGATTCCAATTTTTCCTGCAGCGCAGCCAGATCGACATGAACATCAGGGGAAGGCGATAAAAAAATATTGTCTTTTTTTTCTTTGGCCATGGCCAGCAGCAAATGCTCCGGAGCAATAAAATCATTCCCTATACGGGAGGCCTCGTCCCGGCTAAGGGAAATAATCTCTTTGACATGATTTGAAAACCTATTGTTCATGACCCTATAGTTGTGCTGATTTTAAAATGTATTGACATCGGCTTTTTCGCCCACGTTCCTGAAATAAACATCTTCCAGGTTGGGTGTAACGGGCTGGAACCCTTCTCCTGGATTCGATTCGCTGACGACCCGGATAAATATGTTGCCTGACTTGAGCTGGGTGGATACAACCTGCAGGGTAGCCTTGTAGCGCGGTAATTCGTTTTTCGGAATTGATTTGCCGAACATTTTGCCATTCATTTCTTCGATGGCTTCATCTGGTGTGCCGGTATACAATACTTCTCCTTCATTGATGATGGCGAAGCGGGAACAAAGCGTGCTCACATCTTCCACGATATGGGTGGATAATATCACGATGGTGTTCTCTCCGATATGGCTCAATAGATTATAAAACCGGTTTCTTTCTGCAGGGTCAAGACCGGCAGTGGGTTCATCCACGATGATCAGTTTGGGATTCCCGATCAATGCCTGGGCAATGCCGAATCGTTGTTTCATGCCGCCGGAATAGGTGCCTAGTTTTTTCTTTCTGTGATTGAACAGGTTCACATTATCCAGTAAGGCCTCTACCAATTCTTTTCGCTGCGAAGCATGGGCGACTCCTTTGAGACGGGCAATATGATCAAGCATTTGTTCGGCGGAAATCCTCGGGTAAACGCCGAACTCCTGTGGTAAATAGCCAAGCAATTGTCTCAGCTCCTTTTTTTGTTCCAATACGTTAAGGTCGTCAAGGAAAATACTGCCCTGGTCGGCTTCCTGCAGGGTTGCAATGGTGCGCATAAGCGAGGATTTACCGGCTCCATTTGGTCCAAGTAATCCGAACATACCGTTTTCAAGTGTCAGTGAAACGTTTTTGATCGCCTGTACACCGTTAGGGTAGGTTTTTGAGAGTGAGTCGATGATGAGTTGCATATAAATGATTCGCTTTATTTTTTTTGATAGAAGTCGCAGTTATCTCTTATCGAGCATTCTGGCTATATTGTATCCATCCAAATGAATATGTGAAGATCCATTCAGGTAAAGCTGAATATGCCCAAAGCGTCCACAGTCTTCATCGCTGAGGAGTGAATTGGATAGGTCAATATAGAGGGAGTCGATTTTTTTGGTGAACCTGATCTCGGATTGATCCAAGGCAGAAATGCGTACACGATTGAAATAGCTGGCAAGACTATCATAAAATATGAATTCGCCCAACTGCAACCTCGAATTGGAGACGCTGAGTTGATAATCCGGTGCCAGGAGGGAATCGCGGGCGCCACTCACCTGTAAATTAGAATAAGTCACCGTTACAGGAACAGGACCATTCAGAAACAGGTCTGTTTCCAGGTCACGGACGATCGGTCCAAATGAGTTTTTTGTCGCTTCGTAAGAATTGATGTCGCTGGTAAGCCATAAACTGTCTCCTTTTATTTCAAAACGGATTCTGTCTACTGCGTTTTTATTGATCTCCAAACCTGGTTTGGAAGCGGGCATGATGCGCAGGTTCTGAAGGCCTTCGATCTTAACATACCTGATCGGAGGAAGGCTGTAGGAATTAAACTGCTGTTTTCTCATATTCGCATCACTGATCAGGCCCCCTGAATGGAATTTCATATACAGGGCGAGGTGTACGGCAGCGCCTGCCATCA
>DATHGW010000145.1:0-10648 GCA_035317445.1 Puia sp. | reverse complement strand
AAAATAACCAGGCGCAGTTAACCGAAGTAAAGACCGGACAACGCGGCCCCAATTCTGTGGAAATATTAAATGGATTAAATAAAGGAGACACGGTAGTCACCAGCAATTTATTGCGCCTGATGCCCGGTGCCCCCGTCCGTTTCGTAACCCTGAAATAACTCAACTACTATCAACCGTCAACCGTCAACTGTTAACTATCTAATATGAGCGCAATATCACAAGTAAGCATCTCCCGTCCTGTACTGGCCGGAGTTATGTCGGTGCTGCTGATCCTCTTCGGCATCGTGGGGTACACCTTTTTAGGAACCCGTGAATACCCGGTCACCGATTCGCCAATCGTCACCATCACTACGGTCTACCCGGGCGCCAGTGCAGACATCATTGCATCGCAGGTAACCAAACCACTCGAAGAAGCCGTGGCCGAAGCCAATGGCATCCGGGCCATGAGTTCCGTTTCGCGTGAACAAGTGAGCGTGATCACCGTAGAATTCAACCTGAACGCCGATTTGGAAGCAGCAGCCAATGACGTACGCGACAAGGTCTCCAAATCACGGCAACAATTGCCGACAGATATTGAACCTACGATCGTGGAAAAATCCGGTCCGCCCGATTTCCTGGTTTTCCTCACGGTACAAAGCGATACCAGAAGCCTGGAAGACGTGACCGATTTTGTCAACATTAATATCAAGGAAAGGCTGCAATCCATTCCCGGCGTGCGTTTGGTGGATTCCTATGCTGGTCGTAAAAGATCCATGCGTTTGCGGATGGACCCGGTAAAACTCGCGGCTTATCGGCTTACGCCCGCCGATGTACAGGCAGCATTGCAAAGAGAAAATGTAGATCTGCCGAGCGGACGGATCGAAGGACAAAATACAGAAGTCACCCTGCGTACCGAAGGCAGGCTGGTTACAGAAGATGATTTCAACAATATGATCCTGCGTCAACAGGATGGCGCCATCATCCGCTTTAAAGATATCGGTACCGCGATCATGTCCTCCCAAAATGAGCGTACGGCCATGATCGTGAGTGAAGGCAATACGGCACGCTATGGCGTGGGAACCGGTGTACAACCACAGCGTGGTGCGAATTCCCTCGCTATCGTGGATGAATTCAAAAAACGTTTTGCCGATATTCAGAAAACGGCGCCAAAAGATTTTATCATTTCACTGGGAAAGGATTTTACCGTTCCGGTACGCAATTCCTTATCAGAAGTGGGGGAGACCTTATTGCTGGCTTTTGTGCTGGTCGCCCTGATCATTTTCATCTTTTTACGCGACTGGAGAAGTACGATCATTCCGCTCGTGGCCATCCCGGTTTCCATCATCTCTGCCTTCTTTATCATGTACATCGGAAATTTTTCCATCAATGTGTTAACCCTGCTGGGGCTGGTGCTGGCCATCGGGCTCGTGGTGGATGATGCCATTGTTGTGCTGGAAAACATCTATAGCAAGGTGGAACAGGGCATGGGGCCAATAGCTGCTGCACGAAAAGGATCAGATGAAATTTATTTCGCGGTCATCTCCACAACCGTCACACTCGCCGCAGTATTCTTACCGATCCTGTTTCTGGGTGGAATCACGGGGAAACTGTTCCGGGAATTTGCGATCGTGGTTTCAGGATCTGTGCTGATCTCTGCATTTGTGGCCCTTACCTTATCGCCTATGATGAGCGCCTACCTCCTGAAATCCGGTTCGCACCACAACTGGTTATATAAAAAAACAGAACCATTTTTTGTAAAACTGAACCAGGGATATGAAAGATCGCTTCGATTTTTCTTCAAAGCCAGATGGATTGGTTTTGCGCTGCTATTGCTTTCTTTTGGCCTGGCTGCATTACTGGCGCCAAAACTGCCATCCGAACTTGCGCCGCTGGAAGATCGTTCGATGATCGGATTGGCTGTGATCGCTCCCGAAGGAACATCCTATGAGAGTATGCAGGAAACCATGAAAGCCATTGGCAATTATGTTTCTGATTCCATTCCCGACCTGAATGAAAACAGGACCTATGCCGGCATCGCCGCTTCCATCGGAACACTCGTACAACCCGTCAATGGAGGTTTTCAATGGATATTTCTGAAAGGACCCAAAGACCGCAAAAGCAGGTTGACGCAGAACCAGGTTTATCAAAAACTGATTGTCGCTTCGCAGAAGTTCCGCAATGTGATCGTGATCCCGATCCAGATCCCAACCATCGGTGGTTTCTCCAGCGAACAGCCATTGGAATATGTGGTACAGGCTCCGGACCTCAAAAGTCTCGAGAACGTAATGCCCAAATTAATGGGTGCAGTATACCAAAGCAAAAAACTCGTCTTCCAAAATCCTGATTTTAAAATTGACCGTCCCGAAATTGGCATCAGCATCGACCGGCAGCGTGCGGCCCAACTGGGCATTTCAACACAGGAAATAGGCCGCACCTTACAACTCGCACTCAGCGGAAGAAGGTATGGATATTTTATTTATAATGACCGTCAGTATGAAGTGATCGGACAACTCGACCGGCAGGAACGCTCCGCCCCCGATAATCTCCGTTCGCTTTTCCTGAAATCGGGCAGTGGCGAAATGATTTCGCTGGACAACCTCGTGAAGATGAATGAATCGGTAAGTCCGCCGGCATTGTACAGATTTAATCAATCCTACAGTGCAACCATTTCCGCCACACCCGCGCCTGGCGTAAGCCTGGGTGATGCGATCAGGGAAATGAACAGCGTCACGGCGAAAGTATTACCCGCCGGGTTCAGAACGGCGCTGGCAGGGCAGAGCCGTGATTTTGCGGAAAGCAGCTCCAGCCTGGTCTTTGCGTTCATCTTCGCCATCCTGCTCATCTATCTCGTGCTGGCCGCGCAGTTTGAAAGCCTGATCGATCCGTTCATCATCCTGCTTACCGTACCCATGGCCGTTACCGGTGCATTGCTGAGTCTGTGGATCACGCATCAATCCATCAATGTATTCAGTGAGATCGGCATCATCATGCTCATCGGACTGATCACCAAAAACGGGATCCTGATCGTTGAATTCGCCAATCAGCGAAAAGCTGAGGGCATGACGGTGCGCGATGCCGTGCTGGCAGCAGCTGCATCGCGTTTCCGCCCCATCCTGATGACTACCCTGGCGATGATCTTCGGCACCTTACCGATCGCATTATCCCTGGGAACATCGTCCGGAAGCCGCACATCCCTGGGCATCGTGGTCGTCGGTGGGTTAGTATTCGCAGGCATTCTGACACTCTATGTGATCCCGTCCGTGTACTCTTATTTTTCAAGACCATACAAGGCAAAGGCAGCAGATCAGCCCAGTATCATGACGATTCCGGGAAGTCTTGCTCACATTTAAAACAAATCATATGACACTCAAAAAAGCATTTATCTATACAACCCTTGTTTTTGCGCTCATTACCCTGATCTCCTATGTAGCGAGCGCGCAGGCACGGCGATTGTCGTTGCACGAGGCCCTCTCACTCACGCTGGCGAACAACCGCGAAATCAAAATCAGTTCATTGGATGTGGACCGGTCGCAGCAGTCGACGCAGATCGCCAAAAGCGCCGGCCTGCCTTCTGCCGGCATCAGCGCGCAGGTATACCATTATTTTTATGAACCCCCTTTTTTCGGGTTTAAGCCCTCCGGCAGTTCAGGAGATAAAATTCCCTATTCCCGTTTTGGTGGCCGTGACCAGGCGGCCGGCATTGCATGGATCAACCAGCCGGTTTATAATGCCGCGACCAAACCGGGCATCGTCAACGCGCAATTGCAGGAACGACAGAGCCGGTTATCCGTCATCAACAAAGAAACGGATATCGCAGCCCTGCTGAAACAAACCTATATCCGCATACTGGTGCTCCAGGAACGCATCAAATTGCAAAAAGAAAGCCTGGCAAGAAATGAAAAAGCCCTACAGGACGCCAAATCATTACTGGCACAGGGAAGAGCCCTGCGGGTAGACACGTTGCGGGCATATACTTCTGTAAAAAACCTCGAGCCGGATCTCTTGAAATTATCCTATGCCATTGAAACCGGCAAACAGCAGCTCAGGACATTAACCGGCCTCGACAGTCTGCAGGAGATGGAGTTAACTGATTCCCTGACCCTTCCGGAATCCATGCCCACATTTTCAGAAGAAGAAGTATATCAGGAAGCAAAGGTTCATCGTGCCGATCTGCAATCCCTCGATCTGCAGCAGCAACAAGCCGACCAGCAGATTAAGATAGCAGCAGCCGGCATGAAGCCGTCGGTTTCGCTGAACGCACAATACCTGATTCAGACCCAGGCCAATCAGTTCAACTATTTTAATGCATTTTATCCATCCACGCCCTTTGTCGCCGCACAAGTTACCGTGCCCATCTTCAATGGTAACATCAATAAGGCCAAAGTCACCGGGGCCAGGATAGAAAAAAAACAATCCGTTCTCCGCTCGCAGCAGGCTTATGAGGAACTTCGCACGGCCGTCAAACAGGCTATAGCAAATGTCCGCGAGACTGCTGCCCGCATTCAAACCGCCGCGAATGTACAAGAAACTGCCAGACTGAGTTACGAGATCACGCAATACCGTTATGCAAAAGCGGTGGCTTCGCGGCTGGAATTGACTGATGCGGAACTGGCTTACACGCAAGCCCAATCAAACTATCTGGAAGCAGTGTATGATTATTTATCGGCCAATATTGAAATTGAACGGACGATGGGGGGCGATCAATGGCAAAAAGGGCGTTGACCTATCATTTTGAATTGGTTTTTTTCAATGCGGCTTTTAAACCATTGGCCAGTTTTTCAGGGTCATTGACCGCCCAGAAATGAAGCATAAATAAACGCGGGTTGTCGTATAGCATATGATTGTGGATCGCTGTAACGGCAATACCATTTGCTGTCAATGCTTTTATCACGGGGTTCACCTCATCCGCTAACAAAACAAAGTCCCCGGTCATGGCAGCATGATCTCCTTCCATTTGAAAATTAATAGCAGTTGCCATGCCTATTGCCGGTGGCATTTCCATTCCACTCTCTGTTAGTTTTTCATTTCGGGGAAAACTATATTGCAATAACTGACCGATGCGTTTACCGGTTGTGCCAAGAATCCCTTCCACTTTTGACCAATCGGGATTTATGGTTTGGCCTTGTGCTACTGGCGCCGTCAATGGTGTTCCGGTAACGGAAAGTACAGATTTGATGGATGCTGCCAACTGTAAAGCATCCCCGCTTCCGGAGAAATGAATGTACTTTATATTGGGTCTTTCATTGACCAGATGGTTGTGCATGGCTGTCAGGGAAAGATTTGAAGCTACGAGCTTGGAAACAACAGGAGCCACTTCTTCATCCAGCAAAACGAGATCGCCCATCATCATAGCCTGATTACCCATTGAAATAATGCCGATCCATGAGGTAAGCGCCAGACCCGGTGAAACCGCAAAATCATTCACTTTTACTTTCAGGTCGCTACGGGCGAAAGTGATTTTATAGACGGTTCCCATGATGGAACCTTTTTTCCCAAATACCTTGTCCAGTGCGGTCGAATCTAATTGTGCAAAACTGTGGCCGACATAGCAAAATGCGAGAAGGCAAAAGACTGTTTTTTTCATAATATCATTTTTAATATAAGACCGATTGCAGCAGCTATCAAAATAAGCAAAGGTGCAGGCAATTTTTTGAAATAGAGCAAAGAAATAATGGTAGCAACAGCAATAAGTGCTGTAGGGATATCCCTGATCACTCGAATAGCAATCACAAACACAGAACCAACCAGCGCAATCTAAATAAATGAATTTCAGGCAAACTTAGGTGTGTTCCTATTTACAAGAATAGAACAGAACTAACCTTTTGTATGAGGATTACTTTTTCGCAGCTGTTTTCTGTATAAGGAAGGATTTTGACCGGTACTTTTCTTAAAGATCCGTGTAAAATGACTTTGATCGGAAAAACCGGTGAGATAGGCAATTTCAGTAAGCGTATATCCGGGTTGCCGCATCAGTTCTATGGCTTTTTCAAGACGTGATTTCCGGATATAATCACCGAATGACAGGTCTTCAAAATATTTTGAAAATTCTCTTGATAAATAGGAGGGATTTATTTCAAGACCTTTGGAAATTTCTTTCAGACTCAGGTTGGTGTCAATATGATCCTGGATAATTTCTTTTAGTTCCTGCGCCCAGACTGGTATTTTCTTTTTGTTTCCCGGCTTGCCTTTAAGATAGGTATTGAAAACATTCAGCAATAAATGTTCAAAAGGCTGCTGGCCGTGTTTTTCTTTTTGTAAATGCGTTGCCCAACTGTATAGGGCATCATATAGCAGCATGCCTTGTTGCAACAATTCCAGATCATCACTCAAATTGTAGGCAAGTCCGGCGGAGATCGCCCATAGGCCGGAGGATTGCGCAGCTATGTCATGGCGGTCGGTATCTGCACCTCTTACGATGACCGCGATGGTATGAATTGCCGGATCATTGAGGTTATATTTTTCAACAAAATAGTCGAAAGTGCACTGACCATTGTAGTGTGTAAATTCAACGCCGGGCACATCGAACGGAATCGCATTCAGTTCCTTTGCCATTTTATTAACTTCCTCAAAGGGAACATAAATAAATTCAGCTTCGGTATCGATAAAACGTTTGATTAGCCAGGGGCAGGCAATACGGTCAATCTTGGGTCGTTCCCGGGTGATCCATTTCATGACTTAAAGATAGAAAATGCCGTTGGGTTACACCTTGTTGAAATAGTTATCTGTGCCATTGATCCAGTCTTCGCGGCGCGGTGCAAAAAAATCGAGCGCGATCGTGTCCTCAGGGAATTCAAAAAAATGGGGTATGCCGGAAGGAATAAGCAGGGCCTCTCCGATCTTGATTGTATATACTGTGTCGCCGATCGTCGCCCTTGCACTGCCTTTCAAAATAAAGGAGTACTGCTCGTTCGCATGCTGGTGAAGCGGCACAACAGCCCCTTTCTTCATTTCAAAATACCCGAATGTGCCGTTTTCGCCGGATGCCATACGGCGGATGATCATAGGGTTAATCTGTTTGGCCTCCATCTTATCCAGCACGAGGTGTCGGACCGGCTGCACCTTACTTATTGAGGATTCGTTCATATACTTAATTTTTCTTTCAGATTTTAGTTAACTACACAATTTAATTTATTTTGCTTGTAGTAAAGCATTCCGAATTTTACATGAATCAATTTACCAGGAAAAAGTTAAGCGTATATGAATCTTAATTTAACGGGAAAAACAGCAATCGTTTGCGGAAGCACGCAGGGAATTGGTCGTGCGACAGCAGTGGAATTAGCTCTTTTGGGAGCCCATATTACCCTGATGGCAAGGAATGAAGCGTCTTTGAAGCAGACCGTTGCATCTTTAGACATTTCATTAAAACAGGTGCATCGCTATATTGTTGCTGATTTTTCCAGTAACGAAAATGTAAAACATACGATTGAAGAATATGTAAAGGTATACCCTGATGTTCATATTTTGATCAACAATACCGGCGGCCCGGCAGGAGGCCCGATCATTGAAGCGGAGACAGAACAGTTTATGAAAATTTTCCAGATGCATGTGATTAATTTTCAGATCCTCGCCCAGGCCGTAGTTCCAAACATGAAAAAAGCTGGCTTTGGCAGGATCGTCAATATCATCAGCACTTCAGTTAAACAACCCATCATAGGACTTGGCGTTTCGAATACCATTCGTGGCGCAGTGGCCAGTTGGTCAAAAACCCTGTCTTTGGAATTGGGCCAATATGGTATTACTTCAAATAATGTGTTGCCGGGATCAACTAAAACGGCAAGGCTGGACGCGGTCCTGCGCATGCGTAGCGAGGCTATGGGGAAATCCGTTAAAGAAATTTCAGATCAAATGGAAGACCAGATTCCAATCAGGCGGTTTATTGAAGCAACGGAGGTAGCGGCAGCAGTTGCCTTTTTATGCAGCCCGGCTGCAGCTGGCATTAATGGAGTTAATTTGGCGGTAGATGGCGGAAAGACGGAGAGCATGTAATGATGTCAAATCTTGTTCTTAGGTTGAACTCCAATATATCTTCAGAATGTATGGTTAGTTTTAATCGCCTTGACTAAACAGACAATTTTGAAATATTTTTTTTGCGCTATTTCGTTGATTTTTTTGTACTTCCATATACATGCTCAGGAAAAAGGAAGGGAGCAAAAAAATGGCGTGATATCGGGTAAAGTAGTTGATGCAGATTCAAAAAGTTCCATTGAATATGCTACCGTAACCGTTTATCCTCAGGGCAGCACCAAGCCCGTAAATGGAATCATTTCCAATTCAAAAGGTATTTTTAAGGTCGAAGGGTTGACCCCGGGCAAATATACATTGACCATAGAATTTATTGGCTACTCCGTTTATAAAATGGATAGCATTGTCATCGCCGGCGAAAAGCCAATGGTTGCCCTTGGCACGGTGTCATTATTCAGAAAATCACAAACCTTACAAGACGTAACCGTAACCTCTTCCCAGCCAATCATTGAAAACAGGATCGATAAAATGGTCTATAATGTTGAAAAAGATCTTACCTCCCAGGGGGGAGTGGCAACGGACATATTGAAAAAAGTGCCCCAGGTATCTGTGGATGTTGACGGAAACGTGGAATTACTGGGAAGCGCTAATATTCGGTTTTTGATCAATGGGAAACCTTCAACCATATTCGGTAACAGTGTTGTGGATGCCCTGCAATCCATTCCAGCCAGCCAGATACAAAGCATTGAGGTTATTACAAGTCCGGGTGCAAAATATGATATCCAGGGTACCGGAGGGATCATTAATATCATCCTTAAAAAAAGTAATATCCAGGGAATAAACGGAAACATCACTTTATCCGCGGGCACAAGATTGGAAAACGGTTCTTTTAACCTGAACTATCGCCATAGTAACTTTGGCATGAATGCCTTTATCAATGGGAATGCGCAATTGTCCTCCACTACAAATAATCAATTAAACCGGGTTTCAACCGATACGGCATTAAAGACAACGACAAATCTTATGCAACATGGAAGCAGCGATTTTATCAGAAATGGTTACCACACGGGATTGGGATTTGATTGGTCCATGACTAAAAATGATGTTTTCATGGGATCGTTTGGGTATCATCATTTCATCAATAGTGACAAGGGGCCAACCTATTTAGAAACCATGCGAAATGATTTTTCACAAAATGTGCTTAGTGATTCCAGCACAGTACGTAATTCGGAAAACCGATCCAGCGTTCATTCAATAGACTGGAGTCTTAGTTATAAAAAGACATTTAAAAAAGAAAAGCAGGAGCTGGATATAGCATATACTGCAAGTTATGGCACAAACACCTCGTATTATTTTCAGAGCCAAAGTTATCCTTCATCTTCTTCCCCTTTTGCCGGATCTACCAGCAATAATCCGGGGAAAAATAATGAAAGTGAATTTTCCCTGGACTACGCCCATCCCATCAAGGAAGATTTTCTTTTGGAGACGGGAGTTAAATATGTGCGCGACAAGATTTACAGTGCTGCAGATGTTTTCACCTTTAACCAGAATTCTAAACTTTATTCTCTGGATACCGCACAATCCTATGCCTTAAACTACGCGAGAAATGTGTATGCATATTATTTATCCTTCAACCTTTCATTATTTCACTTTTTTGATATCAAAGCGGGGGGAAGATATGAATACACGAGTTCCCAGGCAGACTATTCCAACGCGCATAATGTGAGTGTTCCGGCTTATTCGATATTTGCGCCCTCCTTTGTCATTTCTCATTCTTTTTCGAAAAATCAAACCCTTAAATTTAGCTATACATACCGGATTGAGCGGCCTGATTTCAGGGATCTGAACCCGTTTATTAATTTAAGTGATCCTCATAATATTTCCACGGGGAATACGCAGTTACGTCCTGAGATTGGGCATAATTTTGAATTGGGTTATAATCATTCCTTTGATAAAGGATCAAATCTAAATGTGGCGGTCATTTATCGTAAGAATACAGATGATATCACCTCATACATTACTTATTACCCTACATATCAGATTGGTGATTCCATTTATAAAGACGTTTCGGTTACATCAAGGGAAAATATCAATTCAGACGAAAGAATCGGAATTAATATATCCGGATCCCTTTCAGTTAATTCTAAAATTACCTTGCGTACCAATATTTTTGGTTTTGACCATCGAATCATCAGTAATTTAAATGGCGGCGGCATTACCAGCGGTTATGGTTATCGGATGAATATCAATGGCACATACCTGTTTAATAAGGACCTGGCTTTTGAGTTCTTTGGGAATTTCCGATCAAAAGAAGTCAATGCACAGGGAACCCAGACTTCTTTTATTTCGTATTCGCTTGCCCTGAGAAAATATTTCTTGAATAAAAAGCTAAGCCTGGGATTAACGACTACCAATCCCTTCAACAATTATGTCAACCAGAAGAGAGAAACATTCGGTCCGAATTTCCAGCAATCTGCTCTTCGACAAATTCCCTATCGTTCCTTTGGCATAAGTCTGATGTTCAAATTTGGCAAGCTGGAATTCAAAAAGACCAGGGAAGAAGATCCAAGCAATCAGAATGCACCGTTCTAAGTCATATTTTATTGGTCAACGGATATGTCACTTATCTGTTTAAGATGTAGATTATGATGCATAATTAAACAGCGCCATGAAACCAAAATCCATATGCAGTTGCATATGGCAATGA
>DATHGW010000144.1:0-9180 GCA_035317445.1 Puia sp. | reverse complement strand
CGACCGGAAAAGCCAATTTTGACAAAGATGGATTCAACAGGCAGACGGTGCAGGCTAACCTGACTTTTCATGCAGGGCGACACATCAATATTACACCCTACTATCGTTATTCGTACTTCAAAGGCGATTATGATGCAGATGCATTTATTGATGGTGACAACAAGTTTACTTACCTGCTTAACAATCCTGGCATTATGGCCACTGCAGCCCTACCGAATGGCACTCTCACCGCCAATTACAGTTATACCTATGCGGAGCGAAATTATATTGCTGACTATGGAACTTTCTTTTTCAAAGGAAAATTTAATACCGGGGATGTATACCTGTCGCAAAAATTAAGCAAACGCCTGAAACTGCTGGCCGGTGTGAACTACCAGGGCTACCAGTTGCTCGATACGACCCTGGCCACGAAAGACCCTAAAACAAATATTGTGAGTCCCTATGCTTCTCTCCTCGTCCAAAGCGGGTTCGGACTGAACGTAGAAGCCGGCGGACGATACAATGTTCATTCCAAATTTGGCAGCCATTTTTCTTACGGCATCAACACATCTTACCTGATCAGGGAAAAAGTTAAAGTATTTGTGGCCCTTTCCACGGGTTTTAAAGCGCCAACAGTTACACAGCTGTTCGGTTCCTTTGGTGCAAATCCCGACCTGAAGCCCGAACATTCTATCAATCTGCAGGGTGGTGTTCAGCTAAGCGTGCCAGACCGGAGATTGAATTTGTCTGCCACAGCATTTCTGCGTGATATTAAGGACCTGATCAGCTTTGCTAATAATATGTATATGAATGTGAATGAGCAGAAAGACCACGGTTTCGAATTAGAAGCCAACTACTCGCCCATTGAACGGCTCTCCCTGAAGGCCAGTTATGCATATGTTGCGGGAAATATTTATTTAAAAAGTAATGGCAAGGATACCAGTTATGATAACCTGCTCAGGAAGCCGAAGAATACATTTACTTTCAATATTGGATTCCAGGCTACCAGGCAGTTTTTTGCAAGTGTATCCCTGCTCAGCATGAGCTCCCGGACGGATTTGTATTTTCAATCAGTTTCTCCCTATGGCCAGGTACCAGTAACTTTAAGCAGTTACGCTTTGTTGAATGCTTATGCGGAATATAAATTCATTCATAATAAATTAACAGCATTTGCCGATGCAAAGAATATCACCAATGCCAAATTCACGGAAGTGTATGGATACAATACGATAGGATTTACTATTACGGGTGGAGTAAGGGTAGCGCTATAAACCCACTTGTCATTCCGATCCGCCGCAGGCGGTGAGGAATCGGCGACGCAGTGGCTTGCCTTTACCGCCGATTCCTCGCTCCGCTCGGAATGACAAACTAAATCAACATCGGATTGCAAACTAAATCAACAAGAATGCCACAACACGAACCCAAAACCTGTCCACGTTGCCAAGTTGCTTTCGAGTGCAGGGTGGGCGATATTGGCAACTGCCAGTGCCAGGGGCTTTCCCTTTCCGCGGAGGAGATGGCATTTATTGAAGAACGATATGCCGACTGTCTCTGCCGTCAATGCCTGACCGATCTGAAAAACAAGTACATCCTGTTCAGGGAAAAATTCCTGTTTAACAAGTGAAGCAGGCAAAGGGCTATCTTTGGCAAAAGCTTTACTATGAAGCTGGATTTCGACGAATTTCTAACGGTCACCTTCACCTTATTTGCGGTGATCGACATCATCGGTTCCGTACCGCTTTTGCTTGGACTCAAGAAAAAACTGGGCGGCATCCAGGAAGCAAAGGCGACATTGATTTCAGGCGGGCTGATGGTTTTATTTCTTTTTGTCGGCGAAAAATTATTGGGTATACTGGGCGTAGACAACCGGTCTTTCGCGGTGGCGGGCTCCATCGTGATCTTTATACTGGGTTTGGAAATGGTGCTGGGGATAGAATTTTTTAAAAGCGATAAAGATGCCAAGGCCGGGACGGTTGTTCCTATTGCTTTCCCGATGATTGCCGGATCGGGTACCCTGACCACCATCATGTCCTTAAAGGCCAATTACAGTAACATCACGATACTGGTCGCCATACTGATCAACCTGATCTTTGTGTTTATAGTATTGAAATCATTGAATACCATAGAAAAAACGCTCGGCCCGGCAGGAATGATCGCGGTACGTAAATTTTTTGGCGTAATTTTGCTGGCCATTGCCGTTAAGATCTTTACCAATAACGCCAGTGGATTGATTAAATGATGGATGTTCGGCATTCATCGCAACTGGTCCCGTAGTACAATGGATAGTATGCAAGTCTCCGGAACTTGACATCCCAGTTCGATTCTGGGCGGGACTACCAAATGCTCGAATCGGAACGATAATTACCGACCAGGTTTGATTGTTGCTCACCCTGTCATCAACATACACGTTAAATCCTCCTGTAAGCTCGATTTGCCGGGCTCTTTATACATTGTAGACAACCCTAACAGACATCGTGACAGTAAATAAACTCATATCGCATTTCGACAATTACCTTCCACTTGACGACAAGGAGAAGGAAGAATTGACTAACCGTGTCATTGAAAAAAATATCAAAAGAAAGCAATTTATTTTGCAGGAAGGTGACGTTTGCCGGCACTACAATTTTGTAGTTTCCGGTTGTTTCAAAATGTATGGCGTAGATACAAGTGGAAAAGAGCACAACATTCAATTTGCTTCGGAAAATGAATGGATTTCTGATATTGGCAGTTTCCATTCAGAAAAGGGCAGCGGGCTTTTTATTGAAGCCATAGAGCCATCAGTAATATTACAGTTGGAGAAATCCAACTTGATTTATTTGTATACACATTACCCCAAATTTAATAGAACTTTCAGAGTAATAATAGAAGATAAATTTGTGGAACTTCAAAATAGGGTTTTACAAAAAATAAGTTCGACTGCCGAAGAGCGATACCTCTTTTTTAGACCAATATCCACAACTGTCTAACAGACTTCCGAATACTCAAATTGCTTCATACCTGGGCATTACACCCGAATTTCTAAGTAAAATCCGAAATAACCCCTCACAAAAATAATGTCTCTTAATCTAGATTAAGACTATTTCTTATACTAGTTTGTTGGTAGCTCCTTACGCTGTGCGTCATCTTTGTGTTGTCTTCAAACAAAATCATAAAGACTAAAAACCAGAAAAATGAAAATAGGAATATTAGGAACCGGAGAAGTTGGAAACTTGCTGGGTTCAAGATCAATTGAAAACGGACATCAGGTCATGATGGGGGGAAGAGAAGTTAACAACCAAAACGGGTTAGACTTTGCGAACAAACATTCTTCTGAAAATGCTTCTTATGGAACATTTGCAGAAGCATCAAATTTTGGTGAAATTATTTTTAACGCCACCAATGGCAGATTTGCATTAGAAGCATTAAAACTTGCTAATACAGATTTTACAGGAAAAATTATTATCGATGTTGCCAATCCTTTGGATTTTTCAACAAAACCACCAACTCTGATTCCTCATTTTGCCAACACGAATTCAATAGGCGAATCTATTCAAAATAATTTCCCCAACGCTAAAGTAGTAAAGACACTTAACACGTTAGGAATGGCTCTTGCAGTTAATCCAAAACAACTAAATAATGGCGACCATTCTATATTTGTTTCTGGGAATGATGAAAGTGCAAAGATCAGGACAAAAACACTATTGACGGAATTTGGTTGGAAAATCGAAAACATTATTGACATAGGTGATATTACCGCATCCAGAGCAATGGAATCATACTTGATTCTTTCGGTGAGGTTGCTGATGTCATTTGGTATGCCAATGTTTAATATAAAAGTTATTAAATCGTAAATCTTAATGACAAGATGAGAGGAAAATCTCTTTACGACAGCGGTTCCGGTTTTGGCGCAGCCCCCGCGGGTCGAGACTTATCTTCCGGCAGCGGAATAAACTCCTTGTTGTCCGTCGGTGGCAGTATGATGCGACCCTGCTTCCAGTCTTCTTTGGCTTGTTCAATCCGTTCCTTACGGGAAGAAACAAAATTCCACCAGATAAATCGTTCACCCAAAGGCTCACCTCCCAAAAGCATTAAGGTTGTGGTTTCTTTTGCGAGGATGAGCGGATCGTCACTTTTATTGAACACCAGCATTTGCCCATCATGATAAGTATTTCCCGATATTTCAACACTTCCTTTTACAATGTAAAAACCTCGTTCCGAATGTTCTTTCGGAAGACCAAAACTTGCGCCATGCTGAAGTATTACATGCAGATAAAACAAGGGAGAGTTTGTTTTAACATCGTTACCCAGTCCGTACGCGTCACCCGCAATGAGTCTCATCCACACACCCTTGTCCGTAAATACCGGTAGTTGATCCGGCCTATAGTTTTTAAAGGACGGCATGGCCTCTTCGTCTTTTTCGGGAAGGGCTACCCAGGTTTGTATCATTTCCAATTCTCCCCCGACCAGTGCAGCAGGATCTTCAAACCTTTCAGAGTGAGCAATGCCCCTGCCTGCTGTCATCCAGTTTACTTCTCCAGGGCGAATAATCTGTTCTACACCTAAGCTATCACGATGTGTTACCTGTCCGCCGAAAAGGTAGCTTACCGTTGAAAGTCCGATGTGCGGATGAGGCAATACATCCAATGATGATGCTGGCGAGGGTATTTCCACAATCGGTCCGGCATGATCCATAAAAATAAATGGACCAACCATTCGCCGCAACCTGAAGGGAAGAATGCGTTTAACCTTAATGGTCTTACTAATAGCGGCATTGCGGGCTTCAATTACAAGTTCAGGCATGGTGATAACTTATACTGGAATAATATCGTAAAGGTACTGCTTCGGAATTGTTCGGGGCGGCTTCGGTAAATCCCGAACCAACCCCGAAGCAATCAATAAGCAAGCTATATTCTCCATCGAAATTTAAAATTGAGATGAAATGTTATACTTTTAGTGTCGCCCTGATTACAATTAAAGAATATGAAATCTCTGGCAGTCATTTTACCAGCATTTTTGTTGTTATTGGCCTCCTGCAGTAAAAATAGCTCGTCAGGAAGCTCCAGCGTTGCGCCATCCAACTTAAACATCACTGCCGTGGTAAGCAATGACAGCAGCGGTAATGTAACATTTACTGCCACAGCCACCAACGCGGTTAAATTTGATTATAGCTTTGGTGACGGTATATCACAAAATGATCAGGCTGGAAATATTACTTATAAATATCTCTATTCCGGGCCATATACCGCGAGGGTCACGGCCAAAAGCGCCGGAGGGCAAACCATTGCAAAAACCATTACAGTGAACGTTGCCGTTGCACTTACACAGGTATGGTCCGACGAGTTTGATACACCGGGTTCTCCTGATCCTGCCAAATGGGGATTCGATATTGGTACAGGCAGCGGTGGATGGGGCAACAATGAATTGGAAAACTATACGAATAGGCAGGCTAACGTCGTCATTTCAAACGGGACCTTGAAGATCATTGCCCAGAAAGAACCATACAATGGCAGTTCCTATACATCTGCCCGGATGCTAACGAACAATTTATATTCATTTAAATATGGTAAGATTGATGTGCGTGCTAAATTACCCGCCAGTACGGGTACCTGGCCAGGAATATGGATGTTAGGCAATAATCTGCCAACGGTTGGATGGCCCGCATGCGGTGAAATCGACATCATGGAACAAAGTGGCAGTCAAAAATCCACCATCTATGGCACCATGCATTATCCAACCCAGGTGAATCAGTATGGCGACGGAGGCACCACTACGATTTCTTCCGCGAGCACAGCATTCCACATTTATTCAGCTATGTGGACGCCTTCATCTATCCAGCTTTCCGTGGATGGCGTAGCGTATTATACTTTATTCAACAATTCAAGTTTACCATTTAACCAGCAGTTTTTTATTATTCTAAATGTTGCTATGGGCGGGAATTTTGGAGGAACAGTGGATCCGGCTTTCACTACAGATCAGATGGAAGTGGATTATGTTCGCGTATACCAATAAGTTTTAGACGTCTATTTTAGTTTTGCATGTGTTTTGTGCGCCTCTATAACCAGTTTAATGGCATGAATAACTGTTTCAGGATCTTCGAGATGAACATTATGGCCACTATGCTGATCTATGATATGTTTACTATTCGTTGATAAATGGGCTAAATCATTTTGCCCTTTTAATCGCTGTTTTTCAAGTTCAGCGGAATCAGGTAAACCTGAATAGTTGCCTTTCCCCTTTGAAATGACGATTAAGGGGATACTTCCCAGCATGTAATTTGATTTCCCTTTGTTTTTATACATATCGGCAACATCCTCCGGTGACCAGTCCATTTCACTGCTGGCTGCTTTATAGTAGCTGAATTGGGTTTGAGCCCATACTTGCATTTTCTGATCGCTGGCAGAAAGTTTGTCTAGTGGGTACTCAATGGCTGTATTCGATGCAAGAGGATTTTCTTCCTTAGGCAAGACCGTGTCCGCATTCTTTTTTACCTTGTTTTGTATTCCAGGTGCAGGTCTGCCCTTCGCCATATCCCGCACCCTTACCGGTTTATTATTGATGACTATTTTTTCATTTTCATTGAGCGCATCAACCAAAACAAGACCAACCACTTCTTTTCTATAAAATCTTGCAAAATATCTTACCAGGAAACCTCCAAATGATTGACCTACCATAATATAGGGTCCTTTTATGCCCGCATGCTGTAATGCTTCATGAAGTTCAAAAGCAATTTGTCTGCCCGTTCTGGGAAGAGGGCCTTCCTCGCTCCAGGCATAGCCTGCCCTGTCATAAGAAACCGTCATAGCCGTTTTAGATATTTCCGGCTGCACAAGGTTCCAGATCCATGAAAAATCTCCGCTGCCATTTTCAAAAACCACAACAGGTTCTCCTTTTCCCATTACGTGAATGTGCAGCAGGTGACCACCCACGTCAACAAGCTTGCCCGTTGGAGGATATTTATGTTCGTCTTGACCATAGCCTTTGGCAATTGAGCTCAAAAGAAATATTACAGAGAGAACTTGCAGTTTAGTCCATTTACCAGCAGTAGATTTTTTCATGATGATTTGTTTTACCCAGGCATAAGACGCGCGGACCGGGAATGAGTTACTGGTACAATGCCTTAAATGTCCGAAGCAGTGCATTTTGCTACTGAAGGTGATTGTTGTACTATCTAAGGGTTAAATATCGAACGCTGGCAGGGCGGCTGGTGGTAGCTGTTTGTATCACTATTTAAAAAAATCAATTAAAACAGGTGCAAGTACTTTCATGGATACATTGTGGCTTTGATCCTTCAATAAAATAATTTTTGAACCAGGAATGCCTTGCGCAGCAGCATTAACTGCATCTGCTAATTTTTTGGGTGATTTCTCACCCCCTATTACAATCGTCGGCACGTTAATTTTAGAAATAATTTCTTTGGGTACCCCAAAATTACCCATCACCGCGATGTCATAAGAAAGGGTATGCGATACCCCTTCATTTTTTTTCCATATAGATTTTCCAAAAAGCCTGAATAAAAAGACAATGGCTGCAGGCATGCCCATAACTTTTGTCATAAAATATTTTACAGCCTCGCCTCTCTTACCCTGATCCGTGAGACCTAAAAGCCTGGCCGCAGCATCTTCAGGCGGTGCATCCGCAGCATTCACGGCTGTATAAGGTGGTTCAAAAAGCGCTATTTTATTTACTGGCAGACCTTTGGCTACTGATCGTACCAAAAGTGCAGCTCCCGATGAAAAGCCGCATACAAAAGGCGATTCCATTGTGGCCCCCACAATAGCTTCCAGGTCTTCTATTTCACGTTCAACCGAATAGGGTTTTGTGTCTGTGCTTTCACCCCTGCCCCTTCTGTCATACGAAAAAACCGTGAAGTGGTTTGAAAGCAAAGGAACCAGTCTTGGCGTAACGCCATTTTCCCTGTGACAAAAAGCTCCGTCCACCAAAACGAGCGCTGGTCCTTTACCTATTTTGTCGTAGGCAATTTGGGTTCCGTCTTTTGAAATCGTGATCATCTTGTGTCATGTTAAAATCCAAAAAAAAATTATTTTTGATGAAGGCTTAAACCGTTTCCGTCGGGGTCTTTCAACCAAGCAAACTTGCCCCAGGGTTTATGATCAATTTTCCCTACTTCTATGCCTTTTGCGTTTAATTCCTCAATTTCTTTTGCAATATCACCGGTTTCAAAAATAATCCCGTGGAAGTTGACAAGAGCGATGGAAGTCGACTGGTTTGGTAGCGCCAACTCAATCCAGGTTTGTCCATGTTCCATAGGCGCTTCCACTTTTATTTGAAAGCCAAGCTTCATGTAAAACTCTTTCGCCTTTTGCTGATCCGATACGGGGATCATGATGATTTTAATAGCATTCATTTTCTTATGTGTTAACTGTTATGAATTGGCATAAATATATTTTGAAAAAAAGATTCCCCGGGGCGTGAGTGCGTCAATTAAGGGGCTAATCGCGACAGGAATGGCCATTAGCTCTTCCCTCCTGACAACTTCTGAAATAACATCCTGATCTTAACATCGCGCAACTCATTTTCTTCTTTTAAGACCGCGGGATGGAAATAAGCCTGGTTTAAATCTAAAAATCTTTTGTCCAGAACCAGGGATTCATCCAACAGCGTTTTCAGTTTGCCGAGCAGCTCCGGAATTTTATTTTTATCGAACTGGCCCGAATTGGCAAATGCTTCGATGGCTTCATAAGCAATATACTGAACCCGGACATCTGCCATCAACCTAAATTGTTCAAACTCATCCTTGTTTTTCACAGGCTGCAGTTCGGACAGGATTTTGGAAGCCGCCCGGGCACTATCCAGCAGGGCATCGACGGGCATTGGGTGAGGGGACAACACGATCCCTTGTTCGATTTCATAAGGCGCAGCGGTCAGCGCTTTCCAGAAACCAGCCGATTGCTGCGGCGTGAACCCATATTGCTCCGTGCAATATTGGTTAACATAGGGTTCAATATCCAGTGGCCGGGGCGACTTCAGGGCGTTGGCGTAAGCGCCTAATAAAATATTAAATGCACTGACGGGATACACATGCCGGATCGCATATAGGTCAACGATATCTGTCTCAGATTCTTTGACGGTGGAATATTGTCCCGAAGTGGACCAGGAGGTCATGATCATTCCTTTATAACCCAATTCCCTGGCTGCAGGAAGGAAAGTCATGACCTCCTGGTCCACTTCGGGACAATATTCCACCGTAAAAGAATCTGAGAC
>DATHGW010000143.1:0-2751 GCA_035317445.1 Puia sp. | reverse complement strand
GGATTTCGTAATTTTTGTAACTCAGTCGCCTGGTAGATTCCAAAAACTCGCAGGTCACATCAGTTTGGTTCCAGGTAAGGGTAATAATAGAAACCAGGGGGTTCTCTTGTAACATAACAATAGTCTTAAGGTAAGCAAATTAAATATATGATCAGCAACAGACAGGCTATACGTTTCCTTTTTGCAATAATGCAGACGGAGTGTTGGCCATGATCCAAAGATCATACATAAAATTATATTTGTTCGCGTAGTCTATGTCCAGGTTGATTCTTTCTTCAGCCGACATATTTTCCTTACCCCTTTTCTTAATTTGCCATAAGCCTGTAATGCCTGCAGGTGCCAGGAATCTTTGAGCACAGGTGTCTGTAGTCAGGGTTGCTGCTTCGTAAAGCGGCAGAGGCCTGTTTCCAACCAATGACATATCGCCCAGGAAAACATTGATCAACTGGGGTAATTCGTCCAGGCTGGTATTTCTTAAGAACGTTCCTACTTTCGTAATTCTCGGATCGTTGTTAATCTTAAAGAACATGGGTCCTTTAGCAGCATCCCGATACTGATTCAGGTGATAGTATTCATCAATAAATTTATCTGCACCAACCTGCATCGTTCTGAATTTATAGAAATTAAATATTCTGTATCCCCTACCGGCTCTTTTAGAAATATAGAAAACAGGGCCCTTTGACTCTAGCCGGATGGCCAGGATGATCAACAGAAATACCGGTGAAAGCAAAATCAAGGCGATGGCAGAGATGAAAATATCGAAGATCCTTTTTGTAATACCTTGATTATCAAAGTATTTTACTTTAATCTTTTCGTCCATCCTGTTGTTTTTCTCTTCAGCACCCCTCAACTTAACCTTACGCAGGAACACGCTCTTGCCATACAGACTGTCTTCGTCAGCTTTATCCAGTAAAACCAGTTCATCTGCCAGAATGTTCTTCTTATAGCTATTGACTTCTTTTTCAGTGAGTCCTGCAGTATCCAGCATAATGGGGATGAATGACAGAACGGAGTGATTGTTGAGGAAGAGGCAAAAACGTTTGATGGAAGCCAATTCAAACTGGGTTTCGCAGAAAATGATCTCTGGAATGGCCCCTTTATCCAGCAGGCTGCGTTCCAGTTCGATCTTTACATTTTCTATAGAGTCCGAGGCATAACCTTTCTTGAAAACCCTGACCAGCTTTTCAATGTTGGCTGAATTCTTGCCAATATAATAAAATCCCGCATGCTTGTAACTGGTCTTGTCCTGCGCCGGGTGATTGGCGATGGAGTACCGCGCAAAGGTCTTACTTCTTTGCGCCGAACTGAGTAAAAAATTAAATTCCATAAAAAAGGTTTAGGTTTATTAGCTTAAAAAAGGGTAATCGTTTAATACTGTCTTATTGTCTTACCAAGAAATGTTCTCAACTTTTTCTTTCGTGGTCAGGTTATCAATGGCAAGCAGTAATTCAACGGGATTAAAGGGTTTTAGGAAATATTTAGCAACGCCATATTCAAGGCATTTGAGTTCTGTTTCTTCTTTTTCAAGTCCAGACAACACCATGAGCTGAATCGAACCATACATTCCACTGGTAGAGAGCTGTTTGATCAACTCCCAATTTTCCATATCAGGCAATTGAGGATCGGCGATAATGATGTCGGGGAAATTCTTTTTTGAAAGCCAATGCATGGCAGAATAACCATCCGGAACCGTAACAATCTGATAATCCTTTCCTAAAACTGTTTGAAGCAGGAAACGGATCGCCTTACTATCATCAACTGCTAATACTTGCTTCTTCATGGGCAGAGTCATAAACTTTAAGTGTTAAAAAACGAATTTTTCAACAGGTTGGATAGATAGATCGAGCTATCAGAGGCATTGGCGTTTTATGAGACTCCCAAGATAGAAGTGGCTTTGCAGAAAGGCTATGTGGATTAACTTATGGCTTAGAAACCGCGTGATGGAATTTCAAGGGACTGTTTAGGTCGTAGGCAAGATATAGATTCGGATTTTCGGAGGAATTGAACTGTAGGCATAAAAGACGGTTAAAAGTAGTAACAATTTCTCACAAACCAAATATTCCGTATACATATTTTTAATCTCCATGCAAAAATTGGGTATTTTTCTGAAAGAAAAATACCCTTTTTGTGGTATTTTATGGATTCCTGCGCGAAGCTCTTTCCCAAAGCACGGTTTGGTTCTTTTTCAGGAAACGGGAAAAGCCCATGAATACGGATATATTCATGAACAAAAAGTAGTAGGGAAGATATAAAGCTTTAATCCTGACATTCCTGTTTGCATAAAACCAGCCGACAAACGCACACAGGTAAAACCCGAGCTGTAGTCCGAAAAAAAGGCGGTAAAACAGGGTCTTTGTTTCCAGGCACAGGATCCCATTTGAAATAAACAACAGCACAAGGCAGACCGGGGCAAGAGTCCATCGTAAAACGCGGTGCGAGATGAACTGAAACGACAACAGGGGATGCTTGAACACATTGAACAGGCCCCTCAGCAGCAACATGGCCTGGAAAGCGCCGGCACAGATCCTGATCTTTCTTTTTTCTTCCTCCTTCATCGAAGCGGAAGATGTTTCCATTGCATAGGCCTGTGGCTCATACCTGATCACATAACCTTTCCTGCAGATGGTTAACGATTGCACAAAATCCTCAATGATGATGTCTTCCCTTGTACGTTCAAACAGTTCTGTACGGGTCGAAAACAGCTCTCCTGCAGCACCCACTACCGAATACAGCTCCGAATCCATCTTTTTG
>DATHGW010000142.1:0-2803 GCA_035317445.1 Puia sp. | reverse complement strand
TAACAAACTCCGCCAACTCTTTCTCCAGCTGTTCATGGTAGTTGCTGTTGCCACTCATCATCCTGGCCCCCATGGGCGACGCCAATCCAAATCGGGCTGCCGCTGCGGCATCCTCTTTCCTGACCTCCGGATGATTGGCCAGACCCAGATAGTTGTTGAGACTCCATACGATCATCTCCTTACCCCGGAACGTCATTCTGCTGCCGATCTCACCTTCCAGTTTTGGAAAAGCAAAATATCCATGCGCCCTTGCACGATGCTGACCAATTGGTCCGTAATGTTTGATCAATCTTTCAAAAATATCTCCCATATTGACGGTATTTGGTTTAATCTGGACAAAAATAACATATTTGGTCAAATAGGGCAAGCCGCCGATATATGAGTTGCCGCATTGAATTAAGATCGGTGAATGGTAACAGCGACCCGCTGTTCATTGTTTTGGATTCAATGCGGCCTTGATCCGCTCCAACACATCCTGCAAATGGTACCTGCTGATTTTATCTTTAGTGGCCGGAAGGCTGGCTGTGATTTGATTCTTTAGGCTGTTCAACTGTGCCCTGGCAATAGAAGGAATATCGGTATTCTTAATATCGCCTCCGGCCCAGACCAGAAAACTCCTCGGGAATCCATTCGGAATCGTGACCTGGGGTGCATTGATCAGGTTGATCAATGCTTCCACATGCGTTTTTTGCAGGTTCCTGCGAAAGGCGTCTGTAGATTTTTGGGTAAATAGTTCTTTCCAGATTTCTTTTTTTATGTCTTCAAGCAATTCATCAACGGTATAGGTATTTTCTGGTCCATACCGTATGGAGCAGGTATTCATCCTGAACAGGCGCGAGGCAGACAAGAGGCTAATCAATGTGTTTGTCTGGACCGATGCTACATTTTCAGTTGTTGCAGGATCACTGAATTTATTCAGTATATCCTTGTTCAATAACCATCCGGGCGTTACAAACAATTCGTTGTTCAGGAAAGTGAAGGCTTCCTTTTGTATTGCTTTAGGTGTTGCTTCATACACATTTCCTGGTTGTTCAACACTCTTGAGCGTTTCATAAATACCGCCGATATTCTTGGCCACATGATTTACGTATCGCCCGAACTGGTTGACCAATAAGCCGTACATTTCCTCGAGGTTATCATACCTGTCTGCCTCTTCCCGGGTCCATTGGGGCAGGTTGATCAGAATTCTTTTCAGGTTTTTTATTCCATATTCACTTGCTTTCATGTTATTGTCTCCCAGATCCTCTGTTTGTGACCTCGGGTCAAAATTCTGACCACCGCCGCCAAACCATAACCTGGGGTTATTGGCCAGACTGTCAACAATCCAGCTGTTCAATATTTTTTTGTCATCATATTCATTTGTGGTGCCCCCGATGGTCTTATAACCCCACTGTATGGCCCAATGATCATAATCTCCGATCCTCGGGTAAAGACCCGCAGGACTGATATTGTCCTCGGGCTGTGCCACATAATTAAACCTCGCATAGTCCATAATGGACGCGGTATGCCCATGGGCTTCAACCCAGCGTTTATCCCGGAGTTTTTCAACCGGCGTCCGGCTGCTGCTGCCCATGTTGTGCTGCAGCCCCAGCGTATGTCCCACCTCGTGAGATGAAACAAAACGGACCAGTTCGCCCATCAGTTCATCATCAAATTTCATTTTCCGGGCCCGGGGATCTACTGCCGCAGCCTGGATCATGTACCAGTCATGAAGAAGTTTCAGCACATTGTGGTACCAGCCGATATGACTTTCGAGAATTTCACCGCTCCGTGGATCCACCTCGTCCGGACCATATGCGTTTTCAATTTCGGATGCAAAATACCTGATGACCGAGAACCTGGCATCTTCCAGGCTCATACTGGTATCTTTTTCGGGCCATTCTTTTCCGACAATGGCATTCCTGAAACCAGCTTTTTCAAATGCTTTTTGCCAGTCATTGATGCCAGCCACCAGGTAGGGCCTCCATTGTTTTGGGGTTGCGGGATCTATATAGAACACAATTTGCTTTTCGGGTTCAACGAGTTCCCCGCGTTTCCATTTTTCAAGGTCCTGAGCTCTGGGTTCCAGCCGCCAGCGATGGATAAAAGTTTCCGTCTCTGCCTTCTGTTGTTTGTCGGCATACACTACATAACTGCTGGCAAAATAGCCCACACGCGTATCCAAAAGCCTTTTTCGCATGGGGATGCGCGGGAGTAAGATGAAGGAATTATTTAATTCCATCGTAACCGCTCCCGACGCTTCGGCGCCAGGCAGAGCCGAAGAAGGGAAGGGTGAAAAAATAGAAACCGGTGCGCCTGCGGAAGCCGTAAATGTTTTTACCGTTTTTACTTCTGTATTGATGGGATAACTGTGAATGCTCTGGATATAGGACCTGTCAGATGCAATTCCTCCGAAATTATACCTCCTTTTGATGCCCGCATTCAGGCTGACCGGCTGGTTGTCGCCTTTAAAAAAATCTGTCACGTCAATGACTACGCTGTTTGAATCCTTCCCGAATGCTTTGATCTCAAAAGCCGCGGCGATGGGATCCAAATTTGAATTGCGGACCGCCTGGGCAATGGGCTGCGCTGAGTCGGTGGCCATACTAACGACCGTGACTACACGTAGAAATACATTGTTAGAGGGTCCTTTTTCCCATCTGATGGTTTGCTCATTTACGAGTTCGCCGCCGTAACTGTTGGCGCCCGCGGGTGTTTTACTAAACCTGGTGATGGTCAGGATCTCCCGGTTCAGGATGGAATCGGCTATTTCAAAATACCATTTGTCCTCGACTTTGTGCACGGTAAACAACCCTTTGCTGCT
>DATHGW010000141.1:0-3500 GCA_035317445.1 Puia sp. | reverse complement strand
CAAGGCCAGAAAATACTCGGTATGTTGGAATCTCATCATGGATTTAGATTTGAGCCTAGAAAATAGAGAATAGAGAGTAGAAAATAAGAAAAAATACGTTCTCGCAACCTTTTTCTACTTTCTACTCTCTATTCTCTATTTTCTACTCGCCACTCGCCTACTTCCTTCCCTCGAAAAAACCATACTTCCCCAAAATGCTTTTCAGCATGTGCATCCGCACATTGACCATATCAATTCTTGGGTCAGCCGATTCAATGTTCAGTACAAAAAAATACGGGTGTTTGTTTTCTTCAATCCATCCTACGATCCAGCCGATTTGATGACCGTCTTCCTTGACACCCCATCCTGTTTTATAGCTCAATTTATAATTGGCGTTGTCTTCCCGCAACATCAATTTTCTTACGATCTCCGCGGTGTGGTTAAAAAAGGGCAGCTGATCAAAATACAATTTCTTGACCAACCCCAGTTCTTCATCCGGCGTAATTTTAAGGTGATTGTTCAGCCAGAAAGAATCTACCGGGCCGCTGATGTTTTTATTCCCATAGCTCAACGTATCAATCCATTTTTTCATTGTATCGTGCCCGATCCTCCGGGCTACTTCCTGGTAATAGTTCACGGCTGAAACCCTGAATGCTTCTGCCATGCTGAGATCCTTGTTCCAATCTTCATTCCATCTTTTTACCCCGTCCCATGGAATTACCATATTTTCATCGGTGATCTTTCCTGTCTGCAGACCGATCAGAGAATTGACGATCTTGAAAGTGGATGCAGGCGTATACGAGCTGTCGCGAAATCTTTTCAGGTTATAGATCGTGAAATGTCCCTGCCCGTTATCGTATAAGGCAAAACAGCCCCGAACATCCGCAGAATCGAAATATTTTTTTATGCTGTCGTCTTCGGAGACATTGTTCGAAGAGCAGGACATGGAGGCTAGGGAAATGTATAGAAAAACGAAAAGGGCCAGTTTTTGCATGAGGTATTTTTTCGAAAAATAAACAGGCAAGATACGGTACAAATGGGAATTGGATGATTTAGGATGAGGGTCAGACGGGGGACCGTCAGACCCTATTTTAGTCCATACAGTTTGATTAGATGGAGTAATACGCCGTTCGTCCAGCCGAATCCATCCTGGCCCGCATATTCACCGCCGCCTGCTTCTTTATTGATGTCGGATACATTGTATTTCTCCATCAGTTTACCCGTTTGCTGAAACACTTTTGTATTGAGCTTAACCCAGCGTTGGGCAGCTTCTCTGGCCAGATCTTTTTGCCCGCAACGGTCAAGACCCCAGATCATCATCCACTCCAGCGGCGCCCATCCATTGGGTGCATCCCATTGCTGGCCGGTTGCATATTCACTCGTAACAAATCCCCCGGGCTTCAGCAATTTTGCCTTCACTACAGCGGCCACTTTTTTTCCAAGAAAGCTCATATAATCTGGTTTTTCATTAACAAAACAAAATGGATAAAGGCCCGCAGGTGTAATGTTGCTATTTTGCTTTTTCGTCTTGAAATTATAGTCGGTATAAAAGGATTGCGCTTTGTTCCAAAAATATTTATCCATGTCTTCTGATCGTTTTTTGGCTTTGGCCCGAAATTCTTTTGAACCAGCCTCATCACCATTCATCAGCTTTGCTTTGGCAATGGCTGTCTCGAGGTGATAGATCAGCGAGTTCAGGTCCACGGCGAGGTAATCCGTGGTTTGAATGGTAAGAATACTTTTTTTGTCGGCAAACCAACGACTGCTGAAATCGATGCCGCTTTCAGCTCCGGCGCGCAGGTGCTGGTACATCTCAATTTTGTTCCTGCCCGAATTTTCGGCCACCATCACATCTTCACGATAACTCTCCTGCCTGGGCACCATGCTATCATCCCAATACCTGTTTAAGATCGTTCCGTCGGCCAGTTTTACTACGCGACGATAGGGCTGGTCGGGTTTTACCTTGTCTTGTCCATCCATCCAGAACTGATACTCTTTTTCCATGGCGGGGAGGAATTGCTGGTAGATGCTATCCCCTTTGATGCCGGCAAGCAAGGCAACCATCACAGAAAAAAAAGGCGGCTGCGACCGGCCGAGATAATAGGTACGGTTTCCATTGGGAATATGTCCATAAGTGTCGATCAGGTAGGCGAAATTTTTAACCATATTGTCGATCATCTCTATTTCCCCGCTTTCTTTCAGTCCCAACATAGTAAAATAAGAATCCCAATAATAGATCTCACGGAAACGGCCACCCGGAACAATATATGGATATGGCAGCGGGAGCAGCGAACTTCCTTCCACAACCTTATCCGGGTTTCTTTTCAATACGGTCCAGAGGTTCCTGATATGTGTTTGAACATCATCCTGTTTATTGGTCTTGTACGTATCCGTAGGATTGACGGGCAATTCGAAATTCTCTTCGACGAATTTTTTCAGGTTAAAATTGGGCCCTTTCTGTAGTCCATAGTCGTACATGATATCTGCGGGCTTACGTTTGGGCACGCAATCCACAAAGGTTTTCCCGTCGGGGAAAATGTGTTGCATTTGCACTTCAACAAACAGGTCTCCGAAAATCTTATCGGGTGCAGGTGGTTGTTGTGATAAAGAAGGAAAATAAATAAAAAGAAAAAAGCTACCGTAAATCAGTTTTCTCATACCCCTTGTATATTTCAATAAAGGTACAAAGAACAGATTAACGGACTTTTTACAATTTCAGTCCCAGCGATACGATCAATGACACCTAACTGGTCGGCAGTTGAAAAAAATAGCTCTTGGTCAGACGGGGACCGTCAGACCATCACTGCGAAATAATGTTTTTGTTTTGGATAAGGGTTTGAGTTCTGCTGCAAACCAAAGCGTCAACAATACACCGTAACTTCCTCCCCGTTCAATCCACTCAAACAATCCATAGTGAGGATAGAAAAGTTCACTACCGGTTTTCCAAAGCAGCAGGATGAACAGGAGCGGACGAAACGGGCGGATCAATACGGCAACCGCCGCAGTCAATTCAAACAGACCAATAGCTATAGCTGTATTCGCGGGATTGGGAAAACCCAAACCTGCATACTGATTGACCAGGCTTTTTTTCTCAAGCAGGTTCAACCATCCATGCCCTGTGAGTAAAAGAAATCCCAGGATCCTCAGGCAGACCATCACATTCCCGGGTGAAGCAGGAGTGGGCGAAATCCGGGAATCCATCCTCGTAAAAAGCTTATCGGAAATATCTTTGAATCCTCCACAAAGCAGGAGGAGAGCCAGTGGCGCTCCAAAGTTTCCCGCCCGTTCTATCAGTTCGGGAAATGGCTCACCAGATAATGGGCGAAGGGAGGCTGTTAGTAGTCCCCATCCGACCAGCCACAATAAAATAATACGCATGGGGCGAACCAACATCAGTATGCCCAAGAGAATATCGAATGCGCCAACGAAAGGCATCAGGCGGTAGGCGAGCCCGGAACCAATCCCAAACACCGCGAAATAATTACACCATATTGGTTTGGTCATGATACCAAATGCGCCAT
>DATHGW010000140.1:0-5665 GCA_035317445.1 Puia sp. | reverse complement strand
GGCCGAGGGAAAGTATGATGGGATACATCACGGACGCGAAAAAACCCGCCATGGGAAAAGCCATCAGGGAGATTTTAGCCGGACCGAAAAGGCCAAGACTGATACAGACCAGCGCAAGCAGGGTAAAGCTGATCAGTACTTTTCGGCTATCCATGAACTTAAGAAGCAACAGACCTAAAACACCGCCTGCCGTCATCAGCCCCCAAAAATAAGCCACGTCATTTGCGCCGGTTGTTTGCGGATCATAGCCATGGTAAGTAGCCAGGAACTGCGACATCCAGTTGGCAATACCCTGTTCGGTTCCTACATAACAAATCATCGCAATAAAATATAAGATCACAAAACGGTTCTTAAAAAGGGTGATGTGCGTCTTAAGCGGACCCACTTCCTCATCTGCTTTCAGTTCTACTTTTGGAAAGGTAGAAAAGGCAATGATGATGATCATGAGCAGACAGATTCCTGCAAACAACCAGTAAAGAGAGATCCAGGGCAGGGCTAATGGAACCACGGAACGAAATGATGAAAGAAAACTGCCGGGTTCATTCATGTGCTGCACAACATAAGAATAAGCCAGCGGGCTGAGAAAGGAGGCGGCGCCGAAGATCAATTGAGCCAGAACCGAAGTGAAAGCGTAATTTTCTTCTCCGCCCGAAGTACGCAACAAAGGATTGATGACCACCTGCAACATCGCCATGCCGCAGCCAATAAGAAAAAGCGATAATACGGCAGTTAAATAGTTAGGAAAAAGCGCCAGCAATAAGGATCCACAAAAAGCCACCACAAAAGCGGCGATCATGATCTTTTTTTCATGGTACTTTTCAATGAGCATCCCTGAAGGGATCGACATGACGCCATAAGCGATAAAAAATGCAAAGGGCAGCAGTGCAACCAGGGTCAGACTCAGGTCAAAGCCCTTGATGATATCCGGCACCAGCGGCCCGATCACATTGGTCAGGAAGGAAATGACAAAGAAAGTCAACATAATAAGCGCTACAATATAGTAGTTGCGTTTCATAAGCCTTATTTAGCGGAAAGTACTATAATACCCTTGAAATAGAAAAGAATGTTTGCGAAAACGCCGGCGTTTACCCAATACTTTAAACCGATAATCCGGCCACTCAGCGAAGAAAATGATGCATTCATCGAAATGATTCTTTAATCTGCCCATGACTGCGCATCTTTGTATCAAGCAATTAAGTAAATCCAAATCCAGAAGAAAACCGAAATCCAAGCCTTAAAAAAACCAACCCTTTTTCCCCAATTCCTTTGAAACCGTAATGACCGTACTCAGATAAATTGCTTTACGTCCAATAAAGATATTCCTGAGTAGTAAGAAAAACCACCCTTAGTGTGGTTTTTCTTATTATGGGGGTCTTTAAAAATTTTCTGTATGGTGTTGCGATTATTAATCATTCTCGGTATGCTGCTGCTTGGATTCCTGATGGGTTACTTCCTCGGTTTGCGGATGAATTATCCAAAACAAAAGAACCCCTCCAGGCCATTCGAATCATGATGATCAGCTTTTCAGGCTCTGGCGGATAGCCAGGTCTATATTGGCGAGTCCCTGGCGGAATACAGGTTCCGGCTCCCAGCCAAAACCGAGCCTGAAGAACCGTTTGCTTTGTTCAAACCAATGTCCCGGTCCGAGATAGGTTTTGAATGTATTCAACAGGCTGTGATAAAATCGCTCTTCATCCAAATCAACGGCTTTCCTGAATCGCGGGAAGCAAACCACCCCACCGGTTGGTTTAACCCATTCCAAACAGGGATGAGGGTCCATCCATTTTTCGAGGATGCTAAAGTTATTTTTTACCATGCTTTGAATGGAAGAGAAATATTGGTCTTTTTTGCGCAGGTATTGACAGGCGATTTCTTCATCCACGATGGAGTTACAAATATGAACCTGTTCCTTGGCTGCAAGAAAATTGTTCATGAGCTCCTCATTCCGGCAGATGATCCAACCCATACGAATACCCGGAATGCCATAGGCCTTTGAAACAGATGAAACGCTGATCGCCTGGTCACTCAACGTTGCTGCCATGGGTGGTGGCTCATCAAAAGAAAGATCGCGGTACGTTTCATCAACCAGTAAAAGACAATTGTTGTCTTCGGCCAGTTTGCAAAGTTGCTGAATGGTTTGCCGGTCCAGCGAAGTTCCCGTTGGATTGTGTGGTGTGGTCACACTGATCAATCGCGTATTGGGCTGAATAAATGCCCTGAGTTTTTCAAGATCGAGGGCAAATTTTTCTTCGAACAGGAGGTCGATAAAACTTATGGCCGCACCGATGGCCCTTGGTGTTTCGATGTTCGTGCCATAGTTGGGCCGAACGACCACGATATGGTCTTTGTCGGTCAGCACGGAAGAATGGACGAGGAACAAAGCACCCGCTGCACCCACGGTAAGCAGCACCTGTTCCGGGCGGATGCCGGGATACCGGCCCGCGATTAATCCACGCAGTTCGGGTTTACCGTAATGATCGCCATAGGCCAGGACAAGTTGGTCCAGGTTGATCTGCATTTCTTTAAATGAAATGTCCCTCACCGAACTTTCGGCGAGGTTGCATGCGATGGCGTTATACCCCAGGCTTTCAGGGGATTCAATTTCTATCGGCATTCGTGTATACTTCATCGTGCTATTGAATGAGGATCAAATGGATTCATGAGCAGCTCAAAAATATGGATTTCGGCATGTTAAACGGAAAGAGATTAGCTTTATAGAAATTTTTATAAGAAGATACGCATGGATTCGAGGGAATATAAAAAAGTGACCAGTGGCCGTGGTGTGCTAGGCTATACTACTCTTCAGGAAAGCATGCAATTCCTTCAGAACAGGCCCGACCTGGTGCAGCGTATTCTGAAAATGATCAGCAAAGGCAAAATCGAAAAACCATCCGGACATAATGGAAAGGATGATCCCTCCACTGATTTCTATATAATCAGTTTACCGAATGAAACACTAATGGAAATTTTCGATTCGCTGACACAGCTGATTATGCTGGATGAAGCCGGCAATATTTCCAAATCCAGCGCCGCCGTACATGCACTTGCGGAAAAATGGTGGAAGCTGATTGATTTTGAGCAAGAGTAGGGGGAAGTTGATAAGTTAACAGAAAGGGAGAATTAATTGTTCTTGCAATCAACCAATCAATCAGTTAACTTATCAACTTATCAACCTATCAACTCGCTTTACTCGACATGAATCGAATGCTGCTCCTGCCGTTTGATCCCTCTCTTGGATTTTTTAAAGGCGGCAAGGAATTGTAGTGCGGCTGCAACCAGGTAGGCGTAGGGCAGTGCTTTTTTCTCCATCCTGAAATAATCGATGGCGACCACGATGGAGAGCAATCCTTCAATGCCAAAAAAAACGCCGTCAATCCAGGGATAGTTTTTTGCCAGTTTTTCATGAAGCAAGGCGATGAGAGAAAACAGCAGGCCAGAGACGGCAAAATAGATATATGTAGGTTCTCCAACGCTGTATTTTTCGTAGGCATGTAATAAGATCAACAGACCCCCCATCATATGAATCACCTTATTTCTGCGTTCGATATTTTTAAAAAGCATGCGATCCTGTTTCCTCTCAATATACATCCCCTGTCTTTCATTTCAAATTATGCTTTGTGCTACTAATAGAATACCCCTACGGAGTTGACAGTTGACAGTTAACAGTGTACAGGAGACACATAGGCATTTTCCTTTGAACTGTCATCTGTCATCTGTTACCTGTCAACTTCTCCCGTCAACTGCTATTTAACAGATTTTTTAGAAAAAACCACAGAAATACTACAGAACCCGCTGCTACTCTTGTATTGTCATTTATCATAAACTAAAATTTTATAAAATCATGAAAGTAAGACAATTGTTAGCAGTTGTGATGGTGAGTGCCGCTACGGCGGTTGGAAGTGTTTGGGGATACGGCAGGTACCTGGCCAGCCAGGATCATGCCATCGGTTTCTCCTCTGCTGTTTCCAGAACCAGCGACGCTCATTTCGCAAAGTACAATGAGAATGCGGCCAGCGGCCCCATGATCGATTTTGAAAAAGCAGCCACTAAGGGCGCTCCTGCGGTGGTGCACATCAGGACCCTGACCAAGGCCAAACAGGTCGCCGGATCTCCTGACATGCCTGATATGCAAAACAATCCATTCAAAGATTTTTTTGGAGACCACTTCGGCGACCTTTTCGGTGGCAGAGGCATGGTGCCGCAGGATCAGCGAGCCTCCGGCTCGGGCGTCATTCTGAGCACCGATGGATATATCGTGACCAACAATCATGTGATTGATGGAGCGGACGAACTGACCGTAACGCTCAACAATAAAAAAGATTTCAAGGCGAAAGTGATCGGCAGGGATCCCAGTACAGACCTGGCCGTGATTAAGATCGATGCAAAAGATCTTCCTTTTTTATCCTTCGCCAATTCTGACAATGTTCACCTTGGACAATGGGTATTGGCCATCGGATATCCGCTCAACCTGGAAACTACGGTCACATCGGGAATTGTGAGTGCCAAATCCAGGAACATCGGTATCAATAGTCGCAACAGCAAGTCGCCGGTAGAAACGTTTATTCAGACAGATGCAGCAGTCAATCCCGGCAATAGTGGCGGCGCACTCGTCAATACAGACGGCGATGTCATCGGAATAAACAGCGCGATCGCATCTCCCACCGGTTCCTATGCGGGATATGCTTACGCCATTCCATCAAACCTGGTCCAAAAAGTTGTCAATGACATCATCAAATATGGCAGCAGCAAGCGGGCTTATCTTGGCGTCATGTTCGGAAACGACCAGATGACCGAAGAAGAACGCAAAAAGAATGATATCAAAGAAGGAGAAGGAGTGTTCGTCATGGATGTTGCCACTGGTAGCGCTGCAGCAGAAGCAGGCATCAAAAAAGGAGACTTTGTGACAAAAGTGAATGGAAGCACTGTCAACACCGGTACAGAAATGGTTGAAAAAATTTCCGTTTTGCACCCGGGCGACAAGATCAACATCAGCTTTGTGCATAATGGTATAGAAAAAACCATTGCTGTGATCTTAAAAGAATCAGCAGGACCATATGCCAGCATGAAGCAGCAGGTAGTCGATCAATTAGGAGCAAGTTTTGAGGACCTGGATAAAAATACTGCAGCCAAATTGCATTTGTCCGGAGGCGTTATCGTGAAAGGCCTGGACCGGGGCATATTGACCGACCAGACCAGGATCAAAGAAGGGTTTATCATTACCCGTGTGAACAATACCAAAGTGTCTACTGTAGACGAATTAAAGGAAGCAATAAAAAATTCGGGAAACAGCGCCATCATTACCGGCGTATATCCTGATCAACCGGAAACAGCATATCAATATGCCTTGAATGATCTAAACAGTTCAAAATAGGTTTCATGGTTTTGTTTTAGTACAGCCCCGCCCTCAACAGGCGGGGTTTTTTTGATCCCTTATCAAACCGCATGCTTTACCCAAATAAGAATTATTTTTATGCACATGAAAATTCTTATCATAGAAGATGAGCCGGGCCTGAGACAATCCATCCAGGAATACCTCGAACACCAGGGTTATGTCTGCGAAGCTGTTGACGATTTTTCAAAGGGCATGGAAAAAATCGCCCTGTTCAACTACGATTGTCTCGTAGTGGACATCGGCCTCCCCAAAGGAAGTGGGTTGGATATTGTC
>DATHGW010000139.1:0-3393 GCA_035317445.1 Puia sp. | reverse complement strand
GCATCAATGTGTTTGTGCTCCTTGTCGAGCATCTCACGAAAATCCTTGTAGCGTTTTGCATTCGGGAATTTTTTGACTGAGTTCACCGCCTGGCGGTCATCCACGTCGCAAAGCACAACGACATTGGCATTTGGACTGACTGCAAATCCGGCCAGGTCGCTTTGACCTTTACCCCCCACACCAATTCCGGCAATATTCAACTTATCGCTGGGCGCCACAAAACCGCGGCCCAGAACATGCCTGGGGACAATAAAAAAACCCGCAGCAGCCAGAGAAGAATTTTTTAAAAATTCCCTGCGGGAACGGCTGATCTCATTTTTCTTTTTCATGATGATTATGGTAAGAATTGAATAATTAAATCGATTATACGCCAAGGCTCCACCCCGACCGGTAATTTCTTTTTACAAACTGGTTGGCATCGTCAAAATTGGTGATCTTCATATTGGCTCCATCCCAGAGTAATTTGATGAAGCGCCCGGGATAGTCCATATCATTTCCTTTTTTCTTCTGAATATCATAACTGCGGATCGCAAGATTACCCATGAGCACGCTTTCCGTCAAAGGACCTGCAATATCAAAATTTGAACTCAGATTTTTAGCCTTGTCGGACCCATAACCCGCGATGGCAGCTTCCACCCAGGCCGCATAGTGACCTTCATCACCATTGGGGACACGCGCAATGGTTTGGGCAACCTTTACTTCACTTGTCCGGGACGTGGGCAATAATTTAGGTTCCACTCCATAAGTGCCACACATCATTTTTCCTTTGGTTCCTTCGAAAATGACGCCATTGCCTCCATCGCCCATCAATTCATTTGCGCCCAATTCTGCCGGCCGGGTTGGTTGGATGCCACCATCCATCCAATGCAGCTCTACATCAGGTTTACCATTTTTCCCTTTAAACACCAGGGTGATATGAGAAGCAATAGGGCCGCTGTCTGGATAATAGGCCTTATTCCAGTTTTCTATATATTTCGTGGCGACGCTGCATTCTGCAGAAACAGGATAACCCAGTCCGGCAACAGCGAAAGCAGGCGCCATAATGTGGCAGGCCATATCGCCCAATGCGCCGGTTCCATAATCCCACCAGCCGCGCCAGTTAAAAGGAAGCAGTCCTTCAAAATAATCCTTTTTTGGCGCGGTGCCCAGCCACAGGTCAAAATCAAGTTCCGCCGGAATGGGAGACGCCGATGTGGGCCTTGACACGCCCTGCGGCCAGATGGGGCGATCGGTATAACAGTAGATCGTATGTACGTCGCCGATAATACCGGCACTGTGCCAATCCTGCAACTGGCGGACTCCATCACCCGATGCGCCCTGGTTACCCATTTGCGTTACCACTTTATACCGGTGAGCGGCTTCTGTGAGCATACGGGCTTCATAGATGTCGTGGGTGAGCGGCTTTTGAACATATACATGTTTATTGAGTTGCATCGCAGCCATGGCAGCCACGGCATGCGTGTGGTCCGGCGTGGAGACCGATACCGCGTCGATCGACTTACCTTCTTTTGAAAGCATCTCACGGAAATCCTTATAGTATTTTGCTTTCGGAAAATTTTTACGGCTGCCTACCGCTTGCCTGTCATCGACATCACAGAGAAAAGCAATGTCGGCTTTTCCGCTTTTGGCAAAATGGTCAATATCATCGGCGCCTTTTCCGCCCGCACCGATGGCTGCGATCCTCAGTTTATCACTAGGTGCTGTAAAGCCGCGTCCAAGTACATGGCGGGGCACAATAAAAAAACCCGCAGCAGCCAGGGAAGAATTTTTCAGAAAATCCCTGCGGGAACGGCTGGTCTCATTTTTCTTTTTCATTATGGCAAGTTACTTTGAATATTGATGAATCGATTTAAACAGGCAAATTTACGGACATTAAACCAGGGATGCATCCAAACTGATGCTGGCATTCAGCAATTTACTAACGGGGCAATTGGCCTTGGCATCCTCAGCGGATTCCTTGAATTTTTCCGGACTGATGCCGGGAATTTTTGCTTTCAGGACCAGGTTGGAACTGGTGATTGTTCCGTTATCGAGGGTGACTTCTGCAGACACATCAAGGGATTCGGGATTCAACCCTGCTGCCTGTAACACAAAACTCAATTTCATGGCAAAACAGCCGGCATGGGCCGCAGCGATCAGTTCTTCGGGATTTGTTCCCACGCCTTCTTCAAAACGCGATTTATAGGAATATTGTGTGTTGGCGAGTGTTCCACTTTGTGTAGTTAATTTTCCGCTTCCATCTTTGCCGGTGCCATTCCAAATGGCCGTTGCTGTACGTTTCATAAAATGATTATTTTAGTTTAATATAAATACCAAGACAATGAGCATTTCATGGGAGGATTTTGAAAAAATTGACATCCGCGTCGGAACAATCAGGGAAGTTAATGATTTTCCGAAAGCAAAAAAACCTGCTTATCAATTAATCATTGATTTTGGCGAATTGGGAGTAAAAAAATCATCCGCACAAATAAAACAGCTCTATAAAAAAGAGGACATCCTGGGGCTGCAGGTGATCGCCGTAGTCAATTTCCAGCCGAGACAAATCGCTAATTTTTCGAGTGAATGTCTGGTGCTTGGTGTGTACACTGACAAAAAAGAAGTAGTTTTATTGACCCCTCAACAAAAAGTCGGAAATGGATGGAAAATCGGTTGAAACCAATAACAGTATGACGGAGGAAATTTGCTCAACCTATTATCAATCACCTGTCGGATTGCTCCGGATCTCAGGCAGGGCCAATTACATCAGCGGAATTCATTTCATTGACCACCTGGAGGACCAGGATAAGACTCAACCCCCGCAGGAACCTGCTCCGATCCTCATTCAATGCGTTGAACAACTCATTGAATATTTCCAGGGAGCAAGAAGGCAATTTGAATTCCCCGTTCACCAGGATGGAACCAGCTTTCAACAAAGCGTGTGGAATGAACTGATCGGCATTCCTTTCGGAAAAACCATCAGTTACCTGGAACTGTCCAGAAAATTGGGCGATCCCAAGGTCATCCGGGCTGCCGCAACTGCCAATGGAAAGAATAATGTTTCGATTGTGATCCCCTGTCACCGCGTGATCGGTTCAAAAAATGAACTGGTAGGTTATGGCGGAGGCCTATGGCGCAAAAAATGGTTGCTTATGCACGAAGCTAAGATCGCGCATGGTGTGCAGACACTCTTTGAAATGTAAAATATAAAATGTAAAATCCTGAACCTAAAAGGATCGAATTACAATGTCAGTTGATTGGAAACACGTTTCAATTCTATTTCTGCTGATTTAGCGACGAAACTGTAATTGACCAATGAGTAGGCGGCGGTAATAAAACTTTGTTGGGCCTGCGCAACATCCACAATCGTGGCCTGCCGGAATTGGAAACGCTGTAAAACGAGTTGTTGCAGCTGCT
>DATHGW010000138.1:0-2394 GCA_035317445.1 Puia sp. | reverse complement strand
GACAATCAAAAGATCACGGTAAAGTTAGCGCCAACAGGCACATTATCCGAAACGGCTATATGGGCTTTGTGGTCGGCCGCGATTTGCCTGCAAAGGAACAATCCGAGTCCGGTACCCTGGGTTGTTCTCGTCTGCTCATTGCCGATGCGGTAAAATTTTTGAAACACTTTTTTCTTTTCGTGGCCTGGAATACCAGGCCCTTCATCCCTGACCTGCAATATCGCGTGTTTATTTTCTTTTTTCAGGAGCACGGAAATGGTGCCATCCCTGGGCGAATATTTGATGGCGTTTTCAATCAGGTTATTGATCATGATTTGGAGCAAGAGCATATCGCCATGGACGGCCAGGTCGGGTTCGATCTGCAATGCCCAATGGATTTCAGGGAACCGGGTCCTGAAATCGATCACAGTACTCGTGGTCAGTGCGGAAAGGTCCAGGTCGTCTTTCGACATTTGGTAGCGTCCGCCCTCCAATTGTGCTGAGACCAGGATATTGTTCGCCATCGTATTCAGACGGTCGGTTTCGCGGATGGCCGATTGTATGATCTTTTGTTGTTTGGGCTCTTCCAGTTTGTATTTCTGCAGGGTTTCCAGGTTGAGTTTGGTCACAGCAATAGGCGTCTTTAACTCATGGGTGATCGCCATCATAAAATTCTCCTGTTGCTGCTGTAGTTTGATCTGGCGCCGGACTGCCCGGTACAGGAAAATGGCGCCAACCAGAATAACCAGGAGGAAGACCGTGCCTTCACCGACGTATTGAATCGTCTTCCGGTGTTTTTCCTCCATGATCTCATTGACCCGATTGAAATATCCGGCCTCGTCATGTTTCAATTCCTGCAGTTGGTAATTGGTCATCAGCTGGCTTTGATGTTGTAGTTCAAAGAACCACAGAACCAGGGCCGCCAGTATATATACCAGCAGAAACCAGTATACGGCCGAAGCGATGACAAGTCTTTTCTTTTTGAATATACTCATTGCCCATTTTGGCTATTGCTTGTTGCTCATTGTCTTCTCGATCCTGATTCCGACGTTCAGCACATGCTTCAGCGGATCTTCACGCATGATTTGTTCCAGTACGAAATCATAATTGCCGGCTTTGCGGAATTGGATAGGCATTTGATTGATCTGTGTACGGGTTTCCCAGATATCATCCATCCCGGTTCCCAACCAACTATTGTTTTCCCTGGTATTCGCCAGGGGAACTTCCAATTGATGCGTGTAGCTGGTATCCGGACCTTTGCGATACAGGTTCAACCAGATATTGTTATAATTGTATGCGTCCGAATGGCGAAGCACGAGGTAGACGTTATAGAGGGCAGAAGTATCCTTGATGGTAAAACTGATTTCAGGTTTATAACTGCTATACCATTCCTGGCCCGGGATGGCTGTATTTTTTTCAAATACCCCGGTATTCAGGTTACAGGAGACAAGGAATAAGGCATTACAGACCAGGAAAAAGAAAGCGTTTTTCAATGGGAATCTTTTTGTAAAAATAATGTGAAGACAATAAGTTCCAAATTGTCATAGTACGTTCAACACTTGTTCCTTCGCCTTTTCCAGTTCGTCTTTCATCATCACCACGAATTGCTGGATGGTGGAATCATAGGCCTTGGAGCCTGTGGTGTTGATCTCCCGGCCTATTTCCTGCAAAATAAAAGAAAGCTTTTTGCCCTTGCCGTCTTCAGGTTCCTGCAGGATCGTTTTGAAATAGTCACAATGGTTCTTCAGCCTCACCTGTTCTTCACTGATGTCGATCTTTTCGATATAGTAAATGATCTCCTGTTCAAGACGGTTGCCATCATAGTTTTCTTTTCCCACATGTTCTTCCAGTAATTTCTTGAGGCCCTCCCGGATCTTCACTTTGCGTAATGATTCCAGTTTGACTACTTCTGCCTGTTGTTTTGAAATATTGTCTATTCGCAGGATCAGGTCTTCTTCAAGTGATTTTCCTTCGTCAAGGCGATGGGCATTCAGGTCATCGATGGCCAGCATGACGACTTTCTTGAATTCCTGCCATTCGGAATCCGTAAGGGTATCGCCTGTCGGTGTGATGACTTCCGGCAATTTCAGGAGCGTGCTGAGTATGTTGGACGGATCCAGTTTGAGATCATTCGACAACTCGGCCAGCGCCCTGTAATAGGCTTTGGCCAGATCGGTATTGATGCTGACCGGTTTTGCATTGCCGGTTTGTTTCAGGCTGATGCTGCAGTCGAGGCTTCCCCGGCCCAATTTCTCTGACAGCAGTTTACGAATTTCAAATTCAAAGGGTTTCAGAAATCCCGGTAATTTCAATTGCAATTCAAACTGCTTTCCATTCAGCGATTTGATGTCAACCAAAAACGTTTTATCACCAACCATTTGCTCAGCGCGTCCAAAGCCCGTCATGGATTTAAGC
>DATHGW010000137.1:0-2235 GCA_035317445.1 Puia sp. | reverse complement strand
CGGTGTTCAGAGAAATGTAAAATATTAAATGTAAAATCTAAAATGTGAAGGTCATTATTTCCACTTTTGCATTTTAGATTTTACATTTAATATTTTACATTTCTCTGAACACCGGCCTGATCGTAAGCCAGGCAAGGGCCGGGAAAAAATGCATGGGGACGGCGAGACCGGGAAAGAGCTCGGGGTTTTGAATGTCGAGAGGGAGGCTGATCGAAAATGGCAGCACGATACTTGCGAACGACAGGATCACGAAACTCAGGTTGAAAATGATCTCTCCCTTATTACCAAACCATTTTTGAAATAGGGAGAAGCCGAAAGCGGCCAACAGGCAGGCCAGCAGGTTGATTCCTGCCAGGCTGCCAATATTGACCAATTTTGAATAATTGATTTCTGTGGCGAAAAAATAGATCCGATCATAGATGATAGATGCTATAGCAGAAAGAATCCCCGCCCAAAGCCCGTGAAAAAAAATCTTCCTGGACATGTGCTTTATGATTTGGTCACGGGCACGGTGATATCAACCTTTAATACCGCAGCGCCATGAGCCGGTTCAGCTGTGTTGACATTATAATCCAACCTGTTGATGTCAAAACTTGTGCTGAAGACATTATCCTTGAAATTGAAAGGAATGGTGATTTCTTTTTGAACGCCGTGAAAATCCAGCGTACCCTTGGCTTCATAGCCACTGCCTGTACTGCTGATCGAGGAGGAAGTAAACTTAATGGTTGGATACTTCGTTGCGTCGAGCCATTTTTCGCTTTTTGCATGTGTATTTTTCATGCCGTTGCCGGTATTGATGGTTGCCACGTCAATGCTCACATCAAATTTGGAATTCGCCAGATCCTTATCATCGAAATTGATGGTTCCCTTAAGTCCTTTGAATTCACCGGAGGGATCTTCGCTGGTGAATTTTACCGTGTAATTATCGCTTATCTTCCAATCCTGTGACCGAATAAAAGTAAATGCGGAAGCAAATATCAGGGCTATCGCCACTGCAGGATAAATTGATCTTTTCATGATGTTTTCTTTTTTGTTTTTAGTAAATAAATAAGACCGTTTCCGGAGCCGTTTGCAGCCCCGCTCAATCTGTAGCAAAATTATTGAACTCCCCCGAGCCGGCATCAAAAAATGAGATGATTTCCCATAATGATGAGACGAAAACACATGGAATATTTCAATAATGTATAGGGAACACGATTTCTTTGATGTCACGTGCAATAAAATGCCCCGATTGCAGTTTTAGTAATGTTCGTTCATCATCCAATATCCAATTTTTAGGTCAAAATCCAACCATGAAAAAACTGTACATCTACCTTCACAAAGGCCAGGAGGGCCCCATTTCACTGACTTTATTATCTCTTTCATTTTTAGGGGGCTGGATTTTAGCTACCTGTCTGTTTTATTTTTTAGGACATGGGGTTAAAGCGGCGTTACTTTCGGTGTTACACTAAATCTGCACATTAATTCGCTTTCTTTCTCTTCTTTTCTTTTCCGTAAATTTTTTTGGCTTTTTCAACCAGCAGCAGGAAATCCTTTTGAGCCAGGTCGTTGGGATCATAGGATTGATTGGCCAGTTCAAGGGCATCGTCCCAGTTAACCCTGGCCATAAACCTTGATTTCTTCAGGAGCGATCCGAAAATGGCCGTGGCCGTGGCAAAACGGTAACATGCCGGAAGATCATTGAATGGAGTAATCTGGAACGGGCAGTCATAATAAGATCTCCTGGCGACCGAATCATTTGGCAGTTTGTAATGCAGTACCGTTCTGGCAAATCCTTTTTTTCCCGGATGGTAATCATCGATACCCTGGGTGGTGGGCGTGATCTCAAATAATGCTACCAGGGAATGTCCTGATCCTACTTCACCACCAAGAATTTCGCTGGTAGAATCGTACAACGCGCTCAGCTTATTGTCAAAACCGATTAGCCGGTAAGACCTGACAATATCATCATTGAAATGAATCTCCACATGTGCGTCGTCGGCCACAGCATAGATCGTCTCGGCAAATTCATTCATCAGCACTTTTTCTGCCTCCTTTTCATCGTCGAGGTAAGCAAAATTTCCATTTCCTTTTTTTGCCAGCACTTCCAGCTTGGAATCTTTGTAATTCCCCATGCCCACGCCCAGACAGGTGAGGTAAATGCCCCATTGTTTATGCATCGTGATCAATTTCTCCAGATCGTCGTCACTGGTTTGTCCTACATTAAAATCCCCGTCGGTAGCCAGGATCACGCGG
>DATHGW010000136.1:0-2188 GCA_035317445.1 Puia sp. | reverse complement strand
GATGCCTGTGCTGATCCACTTTGAATGATAAAGCGTACGAAATATCTGACGGATATGATGCAGATCGGCAGTGGCCTGTTCAAAACTACAATATTCCCAATTCAGCGTATCGGGCCTGGATTGGTTGAAATAACGGAATTCTACATCTAAATCATTACAGTGGAGTATTTTTTCCAACTCGCAACCTGTGTTATCCCCATTGTAGCCTTCCGTTTCCATGACCATCGGTCGCGAAAAACCTCGGTGGATCAGGTGCAGCTGCTGGTAAAAGAAGCCTTTAGCCGAATCGCCATGATCGACCGGTTGTTTGATGGACAGCTGGTATTCCAGCCTGTACGGCGAATAGTTTACGGTTTTGCTGATTACCTTAATACCGGGTAATGCAGACAGCATGCTGTCCGTTGCTGATTCATCCGTTTGTCCAACAACACGGACACTGCATATCCATAAAGCAGTAAAGAGCACGAGTTGCCTTATCAAATAATATTGTATTAGAAAATGCAGCAATTCCTAAATCTTTCTCTATCTTAAGACCTCCAAGATATTCTTTCAAAATACTGTTTTCGCATGATTTGCCAAAATTGTGGGTGTTCTTTACAGGAGAATTTTTGTCCGAATTGCGGGGAGAAGCGTTTTGACTCCCATTCACTGACCATTAAACATTATTTGGAAGAAACATTTGAAGGCTTAGCCCATTTTGACAACAAGTTTTTCCGTTCCATCAAAGCCCTGGTGGCGACACCAGGAAAATTAAGCCGGGAATATGTGGAAGGGAGGAGGGTGCGGTATATGAAGCCTGTTCAGTTTTTCCTGGTGGTCAACGTACTGTTCTTTGTTCTAACCTTGCCGAATCGGTTCAGATCTAATCCCTTCAGCCAGCCGCTGCAAAGCTATATGCAGTTCTCCAGCTATACAAAATTCCACACTAAAGAGGCCGTGGAGGCCAAGTTAAAAAAGTTGTCTATTCCTTTTAATGAATACGAGTTGCTCTTTGATGAAAAAATGTCGTCAAATTCAAAGGAGTTCATTTTTCTGTTGATTCCTTTTTACGGCATGCTCTTTTTTCTGGCTTTTATTTTTAAAAAGATCCCCTTTGTTGGGCACCTCGTTTTTGCCACGCATTTCATTGCATTTATTATACTTTGGTTTCTTGTCTCTAATTACGTATTGGGTCTGCCTTATTACCTTATCGCCAAAGTGAATTATTCGGCTTCGTTCGACATTTTTATCTCTTTTTTGGGGATTGCCGTCATCTTTTCTTATCTGTTCCTTGCAGTAAGAAGATTTTACAAGGCACACTGGGCTTATACGCTACTGATTTGTATTGTCCTCGGATGGTTTTTTTGGGGTATAGTTCAATATTACAGGATGTTTTTATTCTATAAGGTCATATACCTGAACTAGCTGCCGATGCAAAAAACGCCCGCATCGAATATCAAAAGCTATCATTTCCTTCCTCGTAAATACGGAAAGGACCTGCTGCTGGATATTGCGAGGATAGAGTCGCTAAAAAACTTTGTATTGGACTCCACTCCGCACCAGATCAGCTTTTATGAGATCCTTTTTATTGAAAAAGGTAAGGGCAGTTTCTCACTGGATGAGAACAGGATGATCTTGGGTCCGGGGACGGTCATTTTTACCTCCCCAGGGCAGGTTCGTCGCTGGGATGCCAGGGAGGTGAGTGGCTATACACTTTTCTTTGAGAAGGACTTTCTCGGCCTGTTTTTCACCGATGAGCTGTTCCTGTATCGTTTTCAATATTTTCATCAATATTCCCGGCCAACGGGGATGAAGATGCCGGCGAAAACATTTCGCCGCATCCTCGAACTGCTGCACAACCTGGAAGAAGAATTCAGGCATCTTCAAAGCGATAGCAACCACCTGCTCAGGGCGATTTTATACCAGTTGCTTGTAATCCTCAACCGCTACTATTCAACTGCAAACCAAGTGCAAGGCGATTCTCATATTCATCCGGATTTCTTCCGGTTCCGGTCATTGCTGGATAAGCAATTTATGAGCCAGCACCGTGTCGTATCTTATGCGCAAATGCTCCGGATCAGTTCTACCCATCTCAATAAGATCTGCCGGCAATACAGCGGGCTTTCCGCGCAACAGATGATACATCACAGACTGGTTTCCGAAATTAAAAAGCAACTTCGGGGCCACCGGTCCGTAAAGGAGATTGCCT
>DATHGW010000135.1:0-2782 GCA_035317445.1 Puia sp. | reverse complement strand
AAAAAATATTGCCCATTGCCCATTGCCAATTGCTTATTGCCTATTGCTTATTGCCTGTTGCCTGTTGATCACTACTTCATGTAAAGTATATACCTTCAAAGACGTTTCCATACCCAAGGAGGTAAAAACGATCCGGATCAGTTATATTGAAAATAAATCCCAGTTTGTGGATCCTCAATTGAGCCCGCAGCTGACGGACAAGCTGAAGCAAAAGATCACCAACCAGACCAGACTTACGCAGGTCCAATCAGAAGAGGCCGATTATGATGTTCAGGGCTGGGTGTCGAATTATAATGTATCCACATCTGGCGTTACCAACCAGCAGGCCGCGACCAACCGGCTGACCGTAAGTGTTCACCTGATATTCAAGAACAGGCTGGGCGTGGGCACAAAAGATTTTGAAGATGATGTGAGCAGAAATTTCGACTTCTCGGCGAACCTAAGTATCAATGAAGCGGAAGCCCAGCTGACCTCTACCATCGTAAGTAACCTGACGGATGAAATTTTCAACCGGCTTTTTTCAAATTGGTAAGTCCATTTTTCTTATGACAGGAAATACACAGCATATCACCCAACTCTTATTCGGAACCCAGAATCTCGACGAAGTTTCGCTGGACGAGTTAAGAGAACTGGTGGGGGAATTTCCTTCTTTCACCGCTGGCCATTACCTGCTTTCAAAAAAAATGAAATCATCGGGGCACGAGGGATTTCTGCCAGAGACCCAAAAGACCGCATTGTACTTCACCAATCCGTTTTGGTTAGAGTGGTTGTTGGATGATAAGACATCTGAAGCTATGGCCGAACCTGTTTCATCAGCTGCTTCAGCGATACATGAAGAAATCCCCGAACCATTGGAACACGAGCCTCTTCATGTATCCGAACAGATTTTCCCTGTCGACGAATCGGCGGAACCATATCATGAGCCCATACAGGAATTCAATCCACATGTTGTGACCGAAATTATTGCCGAGCAACCAGCTGCGGTAAGTGAAGTCCCTGAGACCAGCGCATTTTCTGAGCGAGTGCAGGAAAAAATGGAAACAGTCTATATTTCCGACGAAAAATTTCCGGTAGATGAAGAAGCCGTCCATTTTCATGAACCAATAACAGAAGAGAACAAGCTTGTCGAGAGCCCGCCGGTATTGCAACAACCCGAACCTGAAGTAGAAGAGAAACCAGCAGCAGAAACCATCGCGCAGCCGCACAGAACACATTTCTTTTGGGAGAAGGAATTTCAAGCCAAGATAACGGAACCGGAACCTGCTGCCGACATAAACCAGCCGGAACAGGAAGATCAGTTTCCGGAAAATCCCGCATTTTTATTGCTCGAGACGGAAGCCCATCCGCAGCACGAACCAGAGTTAGTAGAAAACATTGAAGAAAAAGAAGTATATGATCAACCTTTGACCGAAACGATTGAGGAAAAACAAATAGATATACCGGAGACGATAGGGTCCTCCTTCGCTAAAGCTTTGGAGGACGAAGAATTGAAATTCGAGCCTTATCATACCATTGACTATTTCGCATCATTGGGCATTAAATTTATCCAGGAAGAAAATCCAACCGATAAATTCGGCAAGCAACTCAAAAGCTTTACGGCCTGGCTGAAGACCATGAAGCGATCATCCACCTCTTTGCTCGACACAGAAATGAACGCGATGACCGAGGCGACCATTCAGGACATTGCCGAGCATTCCATCGAAGAAAAAGAGGTCATTACCGAGGCCATGGCCGAAGTGCTTGCCCTGCAGGGAAAAATGGATAAAGCCATTGAATTGTACCATAAACTAAGTTTGCTGAATCCCTCCAAAAGCGCTTACTTTGCGGGCAGAATTGAACATTTTAAAGTGAATTGATATGATTTTTTTTGTAATACTGATCATTCTTGCCTGTATTTTCCTGGGCCTGATCATTTTGGTTCAAAACCCCAAGGGTGGCGGACTTGCGGGCAATGTCGCCGGTTTCAGCAACCAGTTCATGGGCGTGAAACAAACAACCGATGTACTTGAAAAGGGAACCTGGGTATTGGCCATTGTAGTGGTTTTGCTTTGTCTTTTTTCAACCGTATTTATTCCACGGGTTGCCAATACGCAAACAAAGTCATTTAAACCGGTAACCACAACGCAGCAGCCGATCAATGCGGCCCCCCAACAAACTTTACCCGAAACCACGCCGGCTAAAAAATGAGCTGATAATTAATTATTTATCTCCCTGCCTCTTTCAAAGGCGGGGTTTTTTATTTACTTTGTCATATAATTTTAATACCTATGAAGCGCGTCCTTGCTGTATTGTCTATCCTGGTATTGCTGGCCGCATTTGCGGCCTGGGCCCTGGCGGGCCCCGCCACGGCATTCGCCCGTGATAAATATTTTCTATACATCAAAACCGGAATGAGTTTCGAATCCCTGATGCAGCTGATCAGGAAGGATACCGTGTTGAAAAGTCCGGCGATCTTTAAATGGGTAGCTGGCAAAATGGATTATCCTCCCCACATCAAAGCAGGCAGGTATGAGATCAAATCCGGAGCGAGCCTGATCTCCATCATGCACATGCTGGAAAAAGGGAGGCAGTCGCCCGTCAACCTGGTCATCACCAAACTCCGGACGAAAGAAGACTTGGCTTCCCTGGTAGGCAGAAAACTTGAATGCGATTCGGCTTCTTTCATGCGATTGCTGGAGAATAACGACTCGCTGAAAGAATACAGGCTGGATTCCAATACCGTGATGACAGCAATATTTCCGAATACTTACAATTATTTTTGGAATACAACGGCCGAAAAAGT
>DATHGW010000134.1:0-2375 GCA_035317445.1 Puia sp. | reverse complement strand
CAAAAGCCTTGTGCCGGCTTAATTCATGCAAAATGTCCGAAGCAGGCGTGATCGGATAAGAACCGAGGAATATGGGAAGCCCGCTTTTTTGAGATGCAGCGATCAGCCCGTATGACAAAGCCTGGTTCCCCATGATGGACCGATATATGCCGGGATCCATCTTGGCCTTCTCGACTTTATAGGTTGTCGTAAATGTCTCGGTGGTATCTCCATAGTTATATCCGGCACGTAAAGCCTTTACATTACTTTCAAATATCTCCGGTTTTTTACCAAACTTATCTTTTAGGAACTGGATGGTATTTTCCATCTCTCTATTATACATCCAATATAAAAAGCCAAGTACAAACATGTTCTTGGCCCGGTCTTTTTCTTTAATGCCCATCGTAAACTCCTTCAGGGCTTCCCTGGTCATTTTTGTCACATCGATCTTGATCACTTCATAACTGTCGAGGCTGTTGTCTTCGAGTGGATTTATCCCGTCGGGGTAATTCGCCAGGCGTAGGTTTTTCGCGTCAAAGCCTTCGACATTGGCAATGATCTTGCCGCCCTTCTTCAATCCTTTCAGGTTCGACTTCAAGGCAGCCGCATTCATGGCGATCAAAACATCGCATTCATCGCCGGGCGTATAGATATGATCGCTTGAAAATCTCAGCTGGTATCCACTTACGCCAGGCAGGGTACCCTGGGGAGCGCGGATCTCGGCGGGAAAGTCGGGGAATGTAGCCAGGTCGATACCCATCAGGGCGGTATTGTTGGTGAATTGGCTACCAGTCAATTGCATGCCATCACCGGAATCTCCGGCAAATTTGATGACGACATCCTGCAGGGTTTCTTCTTTACGGCTCACGTACTATTTTTTTTAGTAAAGTTAAGATATAAGGGCTTTTAAGAAATGTTAATCCGGATATTTATTTCCCTGCATTCGGGCGCGCATCATTCGTGTTCATGGCCTTATATATTGCCTCCATAATATTACCGCGAACGCTCAACTCAGACAGCTTTCCACCGGCACTAGGATTCACGCGGTTCGACAGGAAAATGAAGACAAGCTGTGCAACAGGATCAACCCAAACGCAGGTCCCGGTGAATCCGGTATGTCCAAAGGTTTGGGGTGATGCGGAAGCACAAGGATAGGGCTCCTTCCTGGTCGCATTGTCTTTTTCAGGTTTGTCAAAGCCCAGGCCCCTGCGACTGATCTCACTATGATAAGCAGCAAAAAAGTCTATGGTCTCTTTTTTCAGGAATTGCTGGCCGTTGATCGTTCCTCCATTGAGGAGCATTTGTTCGAGTATCGCCAGATCATAGGCATCGCTGAAAAGACCGGCATGACCGGAAACACCGCCAAACATCGCGGCCCCGGGATCGTGAACATCCCCCCGGATCAATTGTTTCCGGAAGATGGGCTCCAGTTCCGTGGGGGCGATACGATCCACAGAAAATCTTTCCCTGGGTTTAAAACCGGTTGTAGACATACCCAGCGGATCATAGTAGGTTTCCTTCACATATTGGTCGAGCGTCTTCCCGGTAATGGCCTCTGCAACCTTGCCCATAAAAATAAAATCGTTGTCGCTGTACACGTATTTATCCGGCGGACCCAGGCTGCTCTGCAATATTTTTTTATACATGGTATCCACATAACCGGTCTTCATGAACAGGTTTTCGGCTACTCGTACACGATAGGTATTATCTTCCCGGCTACTGAAGACCGAGGGAAGGGGGTATCCATCTTTGGATTTGTCAATTACTTCCTGGTAGAAGGGGATAAAATCCTTTAACCCCGCCTGGTGCAGCATGATATCCCAAAGCTTCAGGTTTGCTTTATTGCTGCCAATAACCCAGGGCAGGTAATCGCCAAGTGTTTTTTGCAGGTCCAAACGCCCTTCGTCATATAATTTCATCACGGCCATAGTGGTGGCGCAGATCTTGGTAACCGACGCGAGATCATAGAGTGTTTCCGGATATACGGGTTCGGTTTTATCGTAGGTCGTGTAACCAAAGGACCTTTCATATGCAACCTGACCATTTTTTACAACCAAAACTTCGCATCCTGGCGTGGCTTGTTTTTGAATGGCATCCCTGCAGATGGAATCGATCACCGACAAACGATCCAGGCTCAATCCCACCAGGGCGGGTACAACAGTGGGTAGCAGCCTGTTCGATATCACAATCCCGTTTCCGTATTTTAAGGATTCACAAACGGAAACCGGAAGTTTTCCTTTTGCAATAAACTTTCCTTTCAACAAGTCCGCCGCCGCTGTCTGCGTCAACGGATTATCGTCGTAACAGGCGACCAGTGTTTTCGCATCGCAGAAATTCCTGATGAGATAGGGATTGCCAAACACAAAGGTGACGGATCTATGCTGCCGCTGCAATTG
>DATHGW010000133.1:0-6935 GCA_035317445.1 Puia sp. | reverse complement strand
GGATTTCTTATTCTTTCAGGATGGCGATTTTTCCATGAGATCCGGCCAGGAAAACCGATCCTCCATTTTTTGCTTTTTGGCATACATGAAAGCCATCTTTGGAAATGAGTTTCCATCGCTTCCCTCCATCGGTTGCAATATCTACGCCTGAAGTACCGCAACAAATGAGCTTGTCCCTTGACAGGTACGCAACACAACTTCTATATCCATGCGGCGGGATTTCGGGTCTGATAAAATGTACAGCGGGAGATAAACTGAACAATACACAATTGGCTTTTGCCGAACTGTCTTTTGAAAAGTCGCCGCCAACAATGATGCCTTTGCTGTCATCGTACATATCCACTGAATTCGCGCCGGTGGATTCGATGCCCTGGACCATGAGTGTAGAATCCATCGCGAAACATTTGTTCCTTATCCAGAGATTTGATTTTTTTCCACCGGAAACATATAGCGGGTATTGCTTTCCGTTAATATCCGATTTCAGGAGGGCGTTGGTACCACTCGAAGCAAAAAAGGCCTCGCCTTCAGACAAAACGGGCGGAGATTCAGCTTTTTTCCAATCATTACCCCCGTTATTGGTTGTGGCTAAAAATACTTTTTGATCGATCGGATCGCCTATGACAAGACCTTGTTGCGCATTGGTAAAATGCATTGCATCCAAAAACATTCCCTTCGTTGAATCCATAAACACCACGCTCCATGTTCTGCCGCCGTCGCTCGTTCTTAGTATGGCTGCGGGCTCTGCAACAGCCATGATCAGGGCATTGACGCTGTCGAATGCTTCCACATCCCGAAAGTCTCTTTTTTCAAATCCCGGTACAATCATCCACTCCCATTGCCGTCCTCCGTTAAGCGATTTACCTATCGTTCCATTGCTGCCGCTCACCCAAACCACCCGATCGTTTACGACGCTGAGACCACGAATGGAAGTCTTATTATTTTCAGTCAATAACTCAAGGTGTTGGGCTTGCAAGCTTCTGGGAAATAACGGAAGGGATAGTAAAGCGAAAAGGAAGTATTTCATGGTGACTGTTCAATAATTTCTGCTTGGCGGTCTGTACAAAACAACTGACAAAAAAGCAGGACGAAGCATCCAGAAAAGGACGAAAGAAAGAGCAAAAACAGGGCAAGCGCAGATATGTTTCGGGCTTTACCTGGGTTTGGTCTGCGTTCTATCTGCGTTCTATCTGTGTTTGGTACCTATATTTGCTAATACAGGCTAGAATAGATCGTAAATGGCTTTTTGTCATATCAGAGCCCGACAGGTGTCCAAAAAACCTGTCGGGCCAGAACTGAATGCTCAAGATAGCAAATTATTGAAATAACAATTGTTCGTCACGCTCTTCAACCGGAATTTTGAGAATGAAGTCATCATAGTTCACATCATCGTGGTTACTAAATGCACCATACGAGTCGATGCTATATCCCAGCATTCCATCATTCGCTTCGATAACATACAAAATAGAGGAATCAGATGGATCAGATTCTCCCTCGAAACGATAGGTCCGTATGATCTTGAGATCGTGAGGGCCATAAAATTTCCCATTTCCAACACTGAATCCTTTATCGGTCAACAGGAATTCATTATCCTGTCTTTTAAGTCGCAATTTTTCAATGACCTGGCTAAGTGAGGTCATTTCTCCTGGCTTTATCATAAAACTTAGTTTAGTAATTAAATTGTAGGGTCAAATCGTGTACCATAAAAGTCACGAGTTCTTAGCGTGGCAAAAATTCCTCAGCTCAGGGATTCATAATTCTTGATCTTGTTGTAAAGCGTCTTCCTGTCAATTTTCAAAATCTCCGCGGCTTTCGACTTATTGAAGTTAACCTGTTTCAATACATTCATGATGGTATCATATTCTGCCTGGGCTGCTGCATTTTTAAGATCCAATTCTTTTAATTCAGGAGAAGGCCGCGGAATGGTGGATTCTGTAACAGGTGTGCTGGTTTCGGAGGCAGCAGGATGTGTATGCACAATTTCATGCGGCAAAACTTTCTGGCTGATTTTTCCTGCGGCAGTGAGCAGTGCAGATCTGCGCACCACGTTCCTGAATTCGCGCAGATTGCCAGGCCATGCATAATTCAGGAATATCTGAATCACGTCTTCATCAAATCCTTCCACCTTTTTGTTCAGCTCTTCATTGGCTTTTTCGAGGAAAAATGCCGCAAAAAGAGGAATATCTTCTTTTCGCTGGCGCAACGGCGGCAGTGTTATCGAAAACTCATTAAAGCGGTGAAAAAGATCTTCCCTGAATCTTCCTTTGCGATAGGCATCCTGGAGATTTTCATTGGAGGCCACAATGATTCTTACGTCAACCTCCATTTCTTTATTCCCGCCAACCCGTTTGATCTTTCTTTCCTGGATGACACGGAGCAAGGCGGCCTGTATTTCATAAGAGAGGTTAGACACTTCGTCAAGGAATAATGTTCCGCCGTCGGCGAGCTCAAAATGCCCTTCCTTATCATTCAAGGCACCGGTAAAAGCACCCTTCACATGACCAAACAGTTCACTTCCAGCCAATTCCTTTGACAACGTGCCGCAGTCCATAGCAATAAATGGCTTTTCCTTTCTCGAACTGGAAGCATGGATGGTGCGGGCAATGACCTCTTTGCCCGTGCCGCTTTCCCCGTACAATATCACGCTGTAATTGGTAGGCGCAACCAGTTCGATTTGCTGGTACAGATCCCTGGTGATGGATGCATTGCCAACCAGGAAATCAGGATGAAGATTTTTAAATTCCTGCTTGTCTTTGGAGGTGGGAACGGGGCCTGCCGGTTGAACGATATATGCCGTATTGACGGGTTCTTTAAGCGCCTTGTTGATAACAGTTAATACTTCATCCGGTACCAGCGGTTTGGTGATGTAGTCGTAGGCGCCGGCCTTAATGACATCCACCGCAGTTTTGATATCAGAATATCCCGTAATGATAATAACAATTGCCGTGGGTTTGATCGTCTTGATTTCCTTCAACACTTCGCGTCCTTCTTTGTCGCCAAGCCTGAAATCGCATAATACGATATCAAACGGAGACTCCTTGAATTTCAGGATGCCCTTGTGGCCACTGTGAGCCGCCTCTGTTTCAAATCCTTTCCGCTGCAGAAAGCGCATTAAAAGATTACACATTTCCAAATCATCATCTATAATGAGTATTCTCATCTTACGCGTTTTATTGTTTAAAATTACCCAATGCCAATAAGCAAACTCCGATCCGAAAACTATTTATATAAACACCTTGCCAAAACCTAAAATATGACGGATAACCCATAAATAAGTAATCAGGCAAAAAAACGGCCAGAAATGTAGAAAATGCTACACAATGTTCAAAACCTGGCACCGTGTAGAACTTACATGGCCTATGGCAACATAATTGCTTCAATTTTAATATAAAATACTCGCTTACCGTGAAAACGAATGAAACTGTGGAATCAAATGTGCTGATCGTTGACGATGAACCGGATATTTGCTTCCTGCTTGGGGGCATGTTGAGACAACGGCATCTTAAAACTTTTTTCGCTAATAACCTGACCCAGGCGGAAGCCTCGCTGCATGATCATCTGCCTTCTTTAATGTTTCTCGATAACAGGCTTCCCGACGGATTTGGTCTGGATTTCATCCCATTTATCAAAAAGAATTATCCCGGTACGAAGGTAATCATGATGACCGCCCATGACAGCATTTCCGACAGAAGGCGGGCCTTCGAGGAAGGGGTTGATTTCTTCCTAAGCAAACCCCTGAGCAAAGAACTGATTAATGTTGCGCTCAATACGGTTGCTTAACCGGAATTGTAGAAAATCTTACACAAATTCTCATAAAAATCGCCGGATGCCACTCGCCACACTATTTTAATATGCTGATTTTTAATTAATTAAGTATCGTATAAGAACTGGCAACGTTTTTTTACTGGTTTGATGGCAGACTAATATTTTTTAACTCCTTAAAAATTTCTTTATGGGAAACTTATTGTACCTCATCGCGGTGATCCTTGTTATAGCCTGGGCAATTGGCTTTTTAGGGTACCATGCGGGTGGACTGATTCACATCCTGCTGGTCATCGCAATCATTGCCGTGCTTTTGAAACTGATCAGAGGCGCAAGTTAACAATGCCAGCCATTAAAGCCAGTGAATAAAAGTTGTTGAAATAGTTTGAGGTTTGAGGTTGTATTTCCTCTTCGCTGTCACCATTCCTCACCGGATGGTGGCAGTTTTTTTTAGGCAAAATTCAGGCTGATCACGAAGGTGGTGCCTTTGCCCAATTCGCTTTCAGCATAGATGTAGCCGCTGTGATTTAAAATGATGTTTTGCGCATTGGTCAATCCCAGGCCCGTGCCTTTTGGTTTGCTGGTAAAATATGGTTCAAACAGTTTAGAAAGTGATTCTTTACCGATTCCTGGTCCATTATCGTTGATATAAACCATGCATTTACCGTCTACTGATGTCGCTGTTTTTATGGTTAAAATCCCATTATCGGATTCCATGGCCTCCAGGGCATTTACGATGATATTAAGGAATGCGATCTTAATTCGTTCCACGTCAACAGAAACATCACAAACATCACCTGAGTATTTTTTGATCACCTTAATTTTCTTGAGCTGCAACCGGTCCCTGGCCAGTTCAAGGGTTTCATCCAGCATTTTATTCACTGATTCCCTTTTATAAATCAGTTCTGTAAACTTGGTTGAGTTGAGCAGATCGGTAATCAGGGCGTTGATGCGATTGCTGTTTCGGGTGATCATATCGAAAAGCGAAAGCGCCCCTTCGTTGCCTTCTTCAAACTCACCCCTCAACTGGTCAACAGACAGGTTGATGTTCGTCAACGGGTTTCTCACTTCATGCGCAATGGTTCTGGCAATACGCCCCGTGGCAGCCAGCTTCTCAATACTCCTCATCTGAACGAGTTCCTTATTGGCCTTGTCAAGTTCATTGATCCGTTCCTTCAGCTCCTCCTGGTACTCGAATACTGTTTGATCCGCTTTTCTGCGTGCAATGTTCTCCCTGGTATAGGTAAAAAAACCGTAAATCGCCAGGATCAGGGCCAGTACCAGCGAGGTAATGACCACGGTATTCAGGGCATTGTATTGCCCATGCATTTGGGTCTCCCTGCCTTTCAATAATGCTTCTTCGTGGAGCTGCATCCGTAGCACCAAAGAGCGAATCCCATCCATACTTTTCTTACCCTGATATCCATCGGCTTTCAATGAGTCTGTCAGCTCAAAATTGTTTGACTGGAATCTCGTAATATTCTGTTGTAAAGCCTCGAACCTTTTATCGATCAGGCGCTTTAAGGTGTCAAGCCTTTGGACCTGCAGCGGGTTATCAACTAACTCTGTCTTAAGTAAAGTATGCATAGAATCCACCTTGCTCCTGCTTGGGAAATAGGGGTCCAGGAAGCGCATGTCCTGCATAATAAAATAGCCTCTTGATCCTGTTTCTGCGTCCTTTACATTTGATAACAGGCTTTCCAGGTGGGTCAGCACCCGGTTTGTATGGTCTACCAACCTGGCCTCCCTAAGCAACTGACGGTTCACATATAACGTCAACAGATATGAAAGCAACAAAAGAAAAAAAGCGGTTCCATATCCCACCCTGACATTCCTGTCGGCAGTGAATTTCTTTATGATTTTTTTCATCTGGGTGTAAGCTATTTAACAAATGGGGGGCCAGAAAGAGCTTAATTTACGCTTTGTATAAAACATTTCACAAAATAGATTGTAAAGAATAATATGGTATAACAATTGTGCCATTTAAGTATCAGTTTGCCGATCGCCCAGTCCACGCGCTTCCTAAATATTGCTTGCATGATCACGCTATATGAAATGCCTTCATTGGTAACGGACAAATTAAAATACCTGTTGGTTTCTTTACAGAAATCCAGGAAAGTGTATGAACAAATGGCTTTCACTTTAAAAAACAGGCAGCTTCGGTTAACTATTATTGGATTGGCTCAGGAGAGCAGACAATATGCAACCGAATTAGATTCTTATGTAACCACCCTGGGTTTAGAAACAGAAAGAATGGAAACCGGACTGGAATTCTCTGACGATAGTTCCCCTGAAGGAAAAGACTGGATTTGCCTGGAAGAAGAAAAGGACATTCTTCATTGGTGCGCGAAAAGCGAGAAGGCCTTATTAAAAGTTTACCGCGAAGTATTGAACGAACCCTTTCTGAATGAAGGCGTGCGGAAAATGATGCGTTACCAGTTGAATGGCATGATGCATTCTTTTGCCCAGTTGAAATTATTGTATGCTTCGCTCCGTACAGCATAGAACAATCGCATGGCGAACGATCATGCATCTTCCTCAAATTGTAGAATCTTTTGCTCAAAAATTTGTTCGTCAATCTTCTTTTACCGGATACCCGCTGACGGGATTTTGATGCAACCCTCTGCTGGCAAGGGTTTCAGAGAATAGCGTTTCCTGATCATTTGTTGGCAGGAAATTTTGATTACTCATCAGGCAACCTCATTGTACATCTTAAAATAAATCATTATGAACGCTTCAAAAGTCTTATTAAGTTTTGTCGCCGGTGCCGCTGTTGGAGCCGCATTAGGAGTTTTATTTGCACCAGATAAGGGTGTGGAAACGCGCCGCAGGATATCAGAAAAAAGCAATGATATGGCCAGTTCTCTGAAAGACAATTTCAATGATTTTGTCGACGGGATCAAAGACAAATTCACATCCGCAAAAGATGAGGCAGAAAATGCTGCCGAAAAGGGTTTGTCCAAACTGAACAAGGTAAAAGGAGAGGCTAAGTCCGCTATGTCATAAACGCATGTTCCATGACCATTAAACCGGGGTCGGAAGTTCGGTGAACTTCCGACTCCAAATCCTTCTCAATACTTCGTCAATTCAGGCTGTACCTCATCGATATAGGCGAGGATGCCTCCTTTAAGATTGTACAAATTATCAAACCCGAATTTTTCTTCGAGTTCCTTAAT
>DATHGW010000132.1:0-11791 GCA_035317445.1 Puia sp. | reverse complement strand
TTCGATGAAGGGCACAGATTTATTTTCTGCAAGTTTGCCTTTAAATATCTGCAGAAAGCGACTAAAGGCAGGCAAGTATACGAAGAAGCAAGAAGAGATTTTGCTAAAATAGCCAAGACAATTTCAGATCGTTATGGGCATGATAACCTAGTCGCGGATATGGATTTAAACAACTTCTCACTGGGACGTTCAAAAATAGAAATAACGTACCGCGAATGGTGCTTATCCAATGGTCTTTTTTTAAATCCACTTAATGATTTTGTTTATGCGAAAATGGTCTCGCATGATTCGTTTTTTCTTCCTAGCATTACCGCAGGATTAAATGATCCTCCAATATACCATACGATCTATAACCAGCTCAAACAGGAATATGTCACTGCACGTTATTTGTTATTTGAAGCAATTTCAGAAAGCAAACCTCATTTTTCAGATAAAGGAAATTTACAGGTCGATACCTTGGATTATGCTGTTTATTCGCTCAACACCAAAAAATAAAGATATCGTTCAGGTCATGTTACTCCATTTTTGACAAAATTGCCTACTTTTTGAACGACTATCTGAAAGTGGATCTTCAACCTAATGAAGTAACTTTTCGGAAGGTTTGGTATAAAAAAGGAAATCATAAACCCCCAGAACTAAATCCACTGCTTCTGGATAGCCAGAATTGGGCGCTGAGAGGATTATTCTGGTTGAGCAAAGAACTAAATACAAACGAAACCGAGTTTTCAAGTCAGATGCTTCCGGAATCATCACAATTGGTTTCTATTAGAAACTTCATCGAACACAAATCAATCATGGTAGTTGAAATCGGCGAGAGTAGGCTGGTGCATGAAGGAAAGACTTTTCAAATCACGCGGGGGGACCTAATCAGTAAAACACTCATATTAATGAAAATGGCCAGAGCTGCCACGATGTATCTTTCATTTGCGATTCATATCGAAGAGAAGAAGACACCGCATTCGCAGACTGTACCTATATATATGCATAAAATATTACAACAGTTCAAAACCTAAAGAAAGGATTAATATATAATTTGCCCCTTGCCCCAATTTACAATTCCCCCATCAATCATGAAAATGATAAATGAAAACATGTTGTTCTTCTAAATCGGACTGAACTCATTTAATGACTCGGCCTTCTCAGTTTTGAAGGATTATACCCGAAGTACTGCTTGAGAGATTCTTCAAATGCCGAACTCCCGAAATACCCAGTTTTCAAAGCAAGTGTTCCGTTGAATAAATCAAAATGCCGTGCAGAAGACTTGCGCCAGAGTGGGTTGGTGATGGATTCTACAAAAAGTTCATTCTAGAAAATTGACTTCACAATATCTTGGAGTTTATTTACGACAATAATGTACACTGCTTCGATTTACGAATAGTCAGAGTGCAATGTATTCCCTGTCCTCCCGACACGGATTTATAATGCAGGTGAATTAAGGGTCTATGCGGAATAGAGTTTTGTTTCAAATTCTATTTTCGATTTTTTGCCGCCTTCGTGACATCAGCTATGCTTATTTTGCCCGTTTCTTCTCGCATTGTGTCTAGTCGGGCGTTGGGCGAAAACTGAGGAATCGGATTCGGCAAATTTTTATTTAAGGTATCCCCGCGCTTCTGTTGAATCTCTCCAGTTTTAGGCGGGGTTTTATCCCTATGTCGTCCATCCAGTCCTGGTTCTTTCATATATTTTACATTTAAATGCAATTTACCAATTTTACCTGGGTATTTGAAATTTCAATATGAATATATCGATTGAGGTTTACTTACCCTTCACGAAAAATCAAAGCAATTATATTATAATTCTCTTTTCTTTATAATGCTGTCAATCACATTAAGTAAGCCTTCAAAAGTTTCAATAATATTTCCGTCCCGGGTTGGGTAGGAGACTTTTTCTTTTGTCAGGTATTTTTTGTCCTTTCTGCAAATTTTCTCTCCCATCGTTGTTCATGCAAATCATATAATTTAGAATCTATACAACTTTAAGTCTGGGCAAGTTAGAAATTGCAGATTTTTGATCTTTTGGTCGAAATCTCTAATAGGTTCTGTGCACATATTCGGTGCTTGTATGGCCAAGTAGGAGCAATACGGTTGTATCATCTACCATTGCATCTTGCAATAGTATAGAAAAACTTAGCCTTGCGCTATGCCAGGTAATATGTTTTTTAATGCCCGCAACTTTACACCAGCTATCCAAGGTTCTCAAAGCCATATCCTGGGAAGGCAACTTAAAAATTAAGCCTGGTAATTGTCCAGGTTGCAATCTTTTTATTCGCTTTTCCAATATTGACACGGCGACCGGATGAAGAACCACTCTATGCTCTACAAGCGTCTTTTCTTGGTTGATAGTAAAGGCAAGTTCATCATTTTTAAAATGTTTCCAGCTAAGTGTTTTTACATCACACCACCTCAGGCCTGTGTAACAGCATAAGATGAATGCATCCTTAATGTCCGCATCCAAGCAGGGTGTACTTAAAATGGAAAGGTATTCTTCAACTTCCAAATGTTCTTTGCGTTTGTGATTCTTATTCGCTTTTGAGGCTAAATCCCCCGCAGGATTAATTTTAAAATAGCCTTCTTTGGTTGCACTTTTTAGTACGCGTTTAAAACGTGAAAAATAATTCATGGGGGTATCTCCATTAAAATTATACAATAAGTATTTTCGAAACCGTTGACAGAGATTCTCGGTTACCCCGATTGGCGGAAGAAACGGTTTTTCCAAAAATGTCTTGAAATGGTTAAGACTTCCTTCAAGGTGTCGGTTCCCATCCTGCCGGTTTTTTTTCACAAATTCGGAGTATTAATCCAAGAAATTGGATTTATAAAAATGTCTTGGAATATATCCTGCTGCAATGGCCTGTTGATCCAAGATCATCTGGGATTTTTTATTATCCAAAATTGCCAGAGCTTCTTTATTGTGATTGTTTTGTAAATGGTCTTTGGGCTTTGAGTAAATAAAAATGCCGGTTGACATTCTTTGACCTAAAGCACTTCCCCATGCAATTGAATAGTAGGTTTTTGATTCTCCTTTTCCACTCGATTTTTTTCTGATAATTGTTAGGCCATAAGGCCTTTTTTGACCAGCCCATCCTACTGGAAAGGGAAGAAATAGCACGGCCTGAAGCCGTTATCCAGACCTTCTGTATTTCTGGCCCACCAAAAAAAACCCATTGAATTTCAATGTGTTAAATGTTATTTTTATGCCCGGGACTTACTTCAATTCACTTTTTGATAATTTTTCTGTCACAGAATTTGCCCCTCAAAATCAACCAATCATATTAGGCCTTACTAAATTGAAGGATGGCTTAAAGAAAATGAATATTTCAACTGGTTTTGACTCGCCCGAGAAATCGGCTTAAATCTATAACCTTGGAAGTAGTGATGAATTGGGATTGAGAAAATTTCTGGAAGAGGATAATATTAATGCGTATTGATGTTCATAAATTAGATAAAGTCAATAAATAATTTGTGTTTAAACTGCATGGATTCTTTCGCCAATCTGTGACTAATTCTTCTGTAACCCGCTCCAGCCGCGGCTTTTCACTATCTGTATTGTTGATTTGAAGTTGCGCGAATTGTAACAAGGACAGATTAAGCTATTGAATTTTAAGGGGTCTCATTTTCTGGTACTGGATCTAATTTAATTTCATTTTTTAGTCGACTAGGAATGTGTTACTGATATCTCCTATAAGTAGAGACTTTTCAATGAAGATAATACAGATGAGATAGTTTTTCCTGATGAGACGAGATTGTTCATTTCTGAAAATGAATCGTATCAAAAATGGACAGTTCTTATTTTGAAAAGTGTATAATTGATTTATTATCAGAGATTTAACTTTATGGCACTTTCTTGGATAATAAATTAATTTATTGTGTTTTTAAATTAAACCCGCACTTATGCTGAAGTTATACTTAAGAATAGCCTGGCGCAACTTGGTCAAAAACAAACTATACAGTCTCATAAATATTGGGGGTCTAACGATCGGGATAGCCTCCTGTATCATGATAGGGCTTTACGTATCGAACGAATTAAGCTACGACCGGTTTAATAAAAATGCCGACCGCTTGGTAAGGGTTACCACCGAATACACCGTTAACGGAACGAAAAACATGATTGGAACAACATCCTCAATGCCGGGTCCCTGGCTGGCAGCTGCTTTTCCGCAAATAGAATCGTATGTAAGGATCCGTAATCGTGACCCCTATGTTGTTCGATATGGTGAAAAAGCTTTTGTTGAATCAGGATTTTACTATGCTGATTCAACATTTTTTAAAATGTTCTCCTTTTCGCTTACTGAAGGCGACATCAGCAGTGCCTTAAACGCGCCGGGTAAAATTGTCATTAGCCAATCGATGGAAAAAAAATATTTCGGCAACACAAAGGGCTTGGGTAAGCTATTGCTCGTTGGGGGTACGAAAAGTTATATAATATCCGGAGTTGCTAAAGATGCACCCGTTAACTCACAAATAAAATTCAATTTTATTGCTTCATATGCAAGTCTTCCGAATGCAAATACACCCTCCTGGAACGTAGAAATTTATACTACTTATTTTTTGCTGCATAACCCACAGGACAGGTATGGCCTCGAAAAAAATATAGGTACCTATATGAGAGCTCAAAAAGATATTGGCATGCCGGGGAATGATTATTTAATTTTTCATCTGGAGCCGTTAACAAGAGTGCATTTGTACTCTTCGCTGACCGGACTTGAGCCCAATGGCAACATAACCTATATCTATATCCTGATCGCTGTTGCCTTGCTGATCCTTTGTATTGCGTGTGTTAATTATACCAATCTTGCTACCGCCCAGTCTGTCACCAGGACTTCTGAGATCGGCATCCGCAAAGTTCTGGGTTCGGCTAAATGGCAGCTCTTTTTACAATTTATCGGCGAGTCCCTGTTACTAAATTTCATCGCTTTTATTTTGGCAGTAGTGCTTACAATTTTCGTTTTACCATTATTTAACGCTTTAGTAGAACGGCCGTTGGATCCTACGCTGTTGTTAAATCCCGTTGCAATGGGTTTGATGATTTTGCTTTTTGCGCTGATCAGCTTTGCTTCGGGTGCATATCCCTCTTTTATACTGAGCAATGTAAAATTAATCAAAGTACTAAGGTCCGGGTTTCCGTCTTCGGCTAAAGGTGGAGGCCTTAGAAGATCACTCATTGTTTTTCAGTTTATCGTATCAGTTTTTTTGATTATTTCCACAACCATCATTTTTCAGCAATTGTCTTATATCCAGCATAAAAAACTGGGGTATGACAAGGACCATTTAATCGTGCTGCCGGTTGACGGTATCATGCGGTCAAATTATCAGCCGATAAAAGATGCCCTGGAAAGGGTACCGGGCGTTACATCAGTTAGCAGCGGCTATCAGGAAATAACGAATATAGGCTGGCCTGATGCATTGAGGACAAGCCCTAATGCAGCCACGACGCCGTTGTTGGTAACGGTTTCGCCCACCGATATTGATTTTGTTCGCACAACCGGCGTACGTATTATCGCCGGAAGTGACTACAACCTGTCCGACCAGAAGCAATTAGATTCTGCAAATAATAACCGCGACCCCCATAATACTTACATGTTGAATGAATCAGCTGTTAAGGCGCTTGGTTGGACGCCCGACCAGGTGATCGGAAAAACGCTGTACCTGAACTTCAATAAAGGAATAGTAAAAGCAGTGGTGAAAGATTTTCATTTTGCACCTTTACATGAGCCGATAAACCCATTGATTATTTTTCTCGATTCGGGCTATACTCGTACTTATCAATGCTATGTGAAGATCTCAGGACAAAACGTTCCCGCAACTTTACAAGCCCTGAACGATACCTGGCGCAAATATGTACTCCACCGGCCTTTCGAGTTCCACTTTTTGGATGATAACTACAACATGCTATATCATAACGAACAACAAACAGCCAAAATATTCAGCACTTTTTCAGCGCTGGCGATTTTTTTGGCATGTCTTGGTCTATTCGCTCTGGCGGGATACATCACAGTGCAGCGCGCAAAAGAAATCGGGATACGAAAAGTGCTTGGTGCCGCTGTAATACAAATCGTAATATTGATTTCAAAAGATTTTTTAAAACTAGTTGCCTTAGCTTCACTGGTTGCTTTCCCACTTGCATGGTTATCCATGAATAGCTGGCTACAGAGTTTTGCATACCGGATAAGTATCAAATGGTGGGTATTTCTGGCAGCCGGCCTGGTTACCGCGATCACTGCTCTATTAACGATAAGCTTTCAGGCTATCAGGGCCGCCAATATGAACCCTGTAAAAAGTCTTAAAACAGCGTAGCGATTGCTCCGAAGGACTCTGCGGAGAGATTGGAGTTATTGTCCAAAGCGACAATACCGGCGATAAAGAGAAGCCTGACAGATTTGTTGCTAAAATATTTTGTTTTTAAGCAATCTGTTCGAACTCGTACAATACTTTGTATCAGTTCCGCACACTATCTTTCTAATTTTTGTTTCGTAATTCTTTACTCCACAATCCATTATAATTCTGGCATTTTTTTCGCGAGTTAAAATCCATTAACTTAATTATACTTTATTGAAATGTTTAGACACTTCATAAAAGCTATCTGGCGCAATCTCCTTAGCAACAAAACCCATACAATTATCAATATTACCGGACTTTCCGTGGGAATTTCCGCGGCTTTGCTTATTGGATTATGGCTAAGGGATGAATTATCTTTCAATATGTACCATAAAAATTACAGCAGTATTGCTCAGGTAATGGAACAAAATACCATGAATGGTGAGGTCAAAACCCGGGTTAATATACCTCCTCCTTTAGCCCCTTCATTACTAAAATATTTTGGCAGCGATTTTAAGCATATCGCAATGGCTTCATGGACCGAACAACATACGCTGGCCGTTGGAGAGAAAAAGCTTTCATTCAGTGGTGACTTTATGGGAGCAGAAGGTCCGGAAATGTTTACGCTGAAACTGGTTAATGGCTCTCTTATGGGTCTAAAGGATCCATCTTCCATTTTAATTTCTTCGACTGTAGCTGACGCTTTGTTTGGAAATACAGATCCATTGGGACAAATAATAAAAATAGATAATGCAGGTAATCTGAAAGTTGCAGGTGTTTATGAAGATATTCCTAAAAATTCTTCTTTAAATAAATTAAAATTTATCGGTCCCTGGGATTATTATAAAAATTCACATGACTGGGTTAAGAATGCTACAGACGATTGGGATGAAAGTTCATTTCAGTTATATGTACAATTGTCAGATAATACTGATGTACAAAAAGTTTCATCAAAAATTAGGGACATCAAGTTGAAAAATGTAAACATAGAAGGAGTAAAATACAAACCAGTTATATTACTTCACCCTATGAGTAAATGGCATCTCTATAGTGAATTTAAAAATGGTTTCAATACAGGTGGGGCCATTCGATATGTAAAGATGTTTACTATAATAGGAATATTTGTTCTCTTGCTGGCTTGTATCAACTTTATGAATCTAAGTACTGCCCGAAGTGAAAAACGTGCCAAAGAAGTAGGGATTAGAAAGGCGGTTGGTTCGTTAAGATCACAATTAATGTATCAGTTTTTTTGCGAATCATTATTAATGTCATTTGCCGCATTTTGTATCGCTGTTATTTTAGTGCAGATAACCTTGCCCTTTTTTAATGTTTTAGCGAATAAACAAATGTCAGTACCTTTTGAAAATCCACTTTTCTGGAGTATTTCCATATTATTCACAATATTAACCGGAATGGTAGCCGGAGTTTATCCCGCATTATATTTATCAGCTTTTAATCCTGTTAAAGTATTAAAAGGAAGTTTTAAAGCCGGACGTTCAGCTGTTAATCCCCGCAAAATTCTGGTAGTAACCCAATTTGCTGTTTCTGTTATTTTAATAATCGGTACAATCGTCGTATTCAACCAGATTCAATTCGCGAAGGATCGTCCGGTCGGATATAACCGCAATGGATTGGTTGGAATGGACGTTGGAAGTAATGAAATTGAGAATAACTTTAATGCCTTTGCTTTGGAATTAAAATCATCCGGAGTAATTACAGAAATTGCAAGGGCCTCCACTCCAATGACTGCTATACATAGCAGCCGGAATGACGTATTATGGAAAGAAAAAAACCCTAATCTTACCTATGATTTTGGAAATTTACGAATTACATCCAATTATGGTAAAACCACAAACTGGAAAATATTGGCAGGCAGGGATTTTTCTGATAGCGTAATTTCAGATTCTTCTTCAGTAGTTGTGAATCAGGCTGCTGTAAATTATATGGGACTAAAAGATCCCATTGATGAGATTATCAGATTTAATGACAAAGACTATACAATCATTGGAGTAGTAAAAGATATGGTTATGACCTCTCCTTATGAGTCTGCACGCCAAACGTTGTTCTATTTGGGCGGAGGTGGTTTTGATAATATTGTAATGAGAATAAATCCCACAGTAGGCAATCACCAAGCCATAAACAAATTAAGTTATATATTTAAAAAATATTCGCCTTCAGTTCCATTCATTTACAAATTTGTGGATGATGAATATGCATCAAAATTTGAAAACGAAGAACGTATTGGCAAACTGGCCGGAGCTTTTGCAATCCTGGCAATTTTTATTAGTTGCCTCGGGTTGTTTGGTATGGCTTCATTTTCTGCGGAACAACGGATAAAAGAGATAGGTATTCGAAAAGTTCTTGGTGCATCAGTAATTAACTTATGGAGCTTATTGTCCAAAGAATTTGTGACATTGGTTCTAATAACTCTTCTGATTGCAGTACCTCTTTCCTATTATCTTATGAACAACTGGCTACAGAATTATCAGTATAGAACAGAGATCTCCTGGCGGGTTTTTGCAATAACTGCTGTTGGAGCAATTTTTATTACACTCCTAACAGTAAGTTTTCAAACTATTAAAGCTGCATTGACAAACCCTGTAAATTGTTTAAGAACGGAATAGAATAACTGTGCTACTAATTAGTAAATTTCAATCCAGCGTACTTGACAGTAACACTATGAAAAAATCTTATATCACATTTGTTTGATCCGGAACCTGTACTGGTTCCTTAATCTGATGTTTCGCAAGTTTTTTTTTCAGTATCCCTTCAAGCCGGTGATGAGACGGGACCAAAATAGCGGCAATCAGGACAAGGGCCAGCAGCATTAGCACTGGCGTGTGATGAGTCCGGGATTCCAGCCAGGGATGTATCAGCAGCGAAATAAATTCAAAAAACAATAAGAGTCCGACCAGGACCATGAACTCGATCACGCCGGGTTTGATTTTTTTTCTTCGAAGTATCACAACCAATAAAAAAAACAGCGGGATAAAGGCCGCAATGGCCAGAAGCTGTATGTTTTCACTGCGGTCCTCCTCGGCCCTGATGCGGTCCGAATCCATTTTCTGCTCCCTGATCTGTTCCTTGAAAACGAGTGTCTGAAATTCTCGCGCTTTTTGCTGATTGTATAGGCTGTCTTTGATAGCCATACTAAGTTCCATATAACGTACCGTGCTGTCAAAGTTATTCCTCGAGCGGTAAGCCTGGGAAATCAAATCGGCCGCCTCAAGTTCACCGAGCTGAAAAGGAGTTGAACGACCGATATCAAGTGTTTTTTTTGCGTAAGCAATACCTGAATCGGTTTTGGATATTGCGAGGCAGGCCTTTGCCATCCCATTGCAGGCTTCCATTAAATCCTTATATACTTTTTGTGATTCCAGAAGTGCAATGCTCTGATCGTAAAATCGGATGGCCCGGAGGTAATCCTGTTTTTTATAGTAAACATTTCCAAAGATCAATGGTATATATCCGTAGTGCGGCTTGCCGTTATTTTTCAAATCATTTTCTGCAGCCATATTCAAATACCGAATGGCAGAATCAAGGTTTCCGGATTTTTCATAGATACTCCCTATGATGGTATAGATGTCCGTTATAATGGTTTTGCCGGCGATTGATTTACATTTTTCCGCATACAAAAGAGCATTGGAATAGTCTGACTGGTCTCGATATATGGAAGCCAATGCACGGTAGGTGTCTGCAATTGCTTTCTGATCACCCAGTTTTTCGAAAATTTGAAGTGCCTGAAGAATGAAGGAAAGTGCTTTTGGATAATTGCCCATGATCCAATAGTTCCCACCGAGTAGATAGAAGGCCTGGCCTCCCGCCTGTTTCAGGTTTGACTTCTCTGCCAGTAGCAGGGACTGTTGTGCATAACGGATACTGGAATCCGTGTTTAAGAAAATGAATTTTTCAGCCGATTCTATAAGCAACCGAATGGATGCGGTATCGGATTGAGATGGTTCACCGGTCACCGCCAGTGTACGGACGAATAGCAGTATTGACAATATGAAATATTTCATATTTTGGTATTTAACAGAAAAAGATAAGACTTTTACAAAAGTCTTTGTAATTTAATTGATACGTCACTGTGTTCTTGTTTCTCTAATAATTATTATACTAAGAATTAAAAATTGTCCGGACCATCTGAAATATATCAAATGATTGAGCATCTTTTCCGGCATGAATCCGGCAGGATTGTTTCAGTTTTAACGAGAATATTTGGCTCGGAAAATCTTGAAATGGCGGAAGACGTCGTGCAGGATTCTCTGCTGGAAGCCCTGAAACAATGGACCTATAAAGGAATTCCCGACAATCCGTCCGGTTGGATATACCGGGTGGCAAAGAACAAGGCACTCAGAATCGTCAATCGCGATAAATATAAAAAGCAATACGTTTCCGATGTTGTTCACTGGCTGCAATCAGAATGGACCGCTATACCAGCTGCGGACCAGCTTTTTTCCGAAAGTCAGATTGTCGACGATCAGCTGAGGATGATGTTTACCTGCTGTCATCCGTCCGTTTCCCCGGATTCCCAGATTGCCCTGATTTTAAAAACTCTTTGCGGGTTCAGCATATCTGAAATTGCCCGGGCCTTTCTGACCGCAGATGAAAATATCCAGAAACGCCTAGTAAGGGCAAGGCAAAAAATCAGGGAAAGCAAGGTTTTATTTGAAGTACCGCAGGGCACCGAATTAAAGTCAAGATTACAAACAGTACTGGAAGCCATTTACCTGCTGTTTAATGAAGGGTACAGTGCTTCAGGCGGCATTCAGTTAATAAAATCTGAGGTTTGTGAGGAAGCGATCAGGCTGGCGGAAATCATTGTCAGTCATCCTTCTTTTACTGATACGCCCGACGTTTATGCGCTGCTTGCGCTGATGCAATTAAATGCTTCGAGACTCAAAGCAAGGCTGGATGAAGCCGGTAATATTCTCACTCTGGAGCGGCAGGATCGTTCAGTATGGGATCTTGCCCTGATGGAAAAAGGGTTTTCAAATCTAAGAAAATCCATTACGGGGGAAGAGATTTCCGTTTATCACATATTGGCTTCTATTTCCTCCTATCATTGTTCGGCTGCCAGTTTTGAAACAACAGACTGGAAAAGCATTCTTTTTTTATATGATAAGCTGATGCAGTCTGATCCCTCGCCGGTGGTATTACTTAACCGGTCCATTGCCCTGGCGAAAGTGGAGGGAACAGAAACAGCCCTGGCAGAACTTGAAAACCTGAAAAATGTACAGGCGCTCAGGTCTTATCATTTGTTATATTCTGTACTTGCGGAGTTTTATGTGGAGTTGAGCCGGTTTGGGGAAGCTGCCAGCATGCTACGGGAGGCCATTAGACTGGCGCCTCTTCCGGCTGAAAAAGTCTTCCTCAGTAACAAACTGACCCAATGCGAAAAAATAGTTTTATAACCATGTCCTCGTTGGCTGGTTTCATGTCTCTACTAAGTATAAACAAGTAAAAAATCATAAAAT
>DATHGW010000131.1:0-2101 GCA_035317445.1 Puia sp. | reverse complement strand
GCAGGAATACAAACAGAAATTACAATCGGGTACATCAGATGCGGCGCAATTGGACAAGGAAAAAAGCGCGCGTTTGCTGGAGAATTCCTATGCAGGCATTCTCGGGAAATCAATAGAACCCGTCATCAAGCCGCTGGGATATGACTGGAAGATCGGCATCGCACTGATCACTTCCTTTGCTGCCCGGGAGGTTTTTATCGGAACGATGGCAACCCTGTACAGCGTGGGCGGTGGCAAGAATGCCGATCAGCAGACCCTGCGTCAAAGGATGGATTCTGCCAGGCTGCCGGATGGATCCAAAGTCTACACCCTGGCCACCGGGGTGTCGCTGATGATCTTTTATGCTTTTGCGATGCAGTGCATGAGCACATTGGCTGTGGTCAGGCGCGAAACCCGCGGTTGGAAATGGCCATTGATCCAGCTGTTTTATATGACAGGACTGGCTTACGTGATGAGCTTAATTGTTTACCAGCTGCTTAAATAGAAAACCGCCTGCTTATTCAACAATAAAAGCCGTCTGGTAAAAATTGTTCTGCGCACCGATCAATTTCAACTTCACGTAAAATGCTTCGGTAAAAATCTTGTACGCGAAGAATTCATGATTGGCTACATTGAATTCATCAAACAGGATAATATCGCCCTTATTCAAAAAAGGATACAATTGAGAAAGGGCAAAAAGAGTAGAAGAAAACAAATCCGCATCGAGGTGTATTAACTTGGGTTTGTTGCGAAGCGCCGCATCCTGTTCCGCGATAAATCCCGTGAGCGTTTCCTGGAAAATTCCTTTCACAAATGCGGCCCTGGGGTCCCTGCCCTTCAGTTCTTCGATGCCGTGCGACATATCTCCTTTTTTATAACCGCCCCAGTCTTCGGGCAATCCTTCAAAAGTATCAAATCCCCAGAACCGCGAATCCGGGTGCCCGTTTTTGCCGACCCACCAGAAAAATGAATGTCCCGAAGCCACGCCGAACTCAAGGTAGACCAGGGCTTTTTGGTCGAGTTGATAATGTGCAGACACTGCTTTATACAGTTCGAACCGTTTTTGGTAATCTCTTTTATAAACATAATAGTCGTTAATCAGCAGGCTGTTGTTATTGTTCCTGCCGACCCATGATTTGAGCTTATTGAAATTCCTGATAAAAAGAAAAAGATTGTTGAATGGAGAAAACAGGCGCAGGAGGCCGGTAAACAGCAAGAAATCCTTCAAAAATTTTATGATCCGCAGTTTCATGTTTAATTGTCCAAAGGGCTGTAAAAATAGCGGAAAAAGCATTCATTTGTTCGGGGTCAAGAGGTCTTCGAGTGCCCTTTTGAATTGCGCCGGGCTCGTGAAATGGATCACAGTAAATCCTAACGCTTTTGCCGGCGCGAGATTTCGCAGGTTATCGTCAATATAAATGGCGCGGGAAGGATTGATGGCGAAACGATCAATCAATTTCTCATAAATATCGGGGAATGGTTTTCTGGTTTTTTCTTCTCCGGAAACCAGCCGGCCGTCAAACCAATGCAGGAAATCAAACTGATCGAGGGCTACCGGGAATGTTTCCGCGCTCCAGTTGGTCAGCGCGTAAAGTTTTAAGGGGGTATTGAATTTTAGATGCCGGAGGATCTCAACGGTATCGTGGATTGGTCCGCCCAGCATGTCCTTCCATCTTTCGTAATACGCTTTTATGCTGTTTTCGTGTTGGGGGAATTGACTGATCAGCAAAGCGGTTCCATCAGCAAGGCTTCTTCCACCGTCCTGTTCTTCATTCCAGCCGGGCGTGCAAACATGATCATAAAACCATTTTCTTTCCTTTTCGTCTGGAAAAATATGCCGGTATACATAGTCAGGATTCCAGTCGATCAGTACGCCACCCAGATCAAAGACAATCGTATCAAATGTTGCCATGCGCTCTTTCTACAATGTTAACAATAATTCCTTCACTTTTTCTTCGATGAGATGCCTTACTTCATTAAATTTTTCCGGCTCCAGGTTTTTAGGATCCGGAATCTGCCAGTCAATAAATTTTTTTGCGGGCATCCAGGGACAGGCATCACCGCAACCCATGGTAACCACAACGTCAAAGGGAGCGAAAGGTTCGACGGCCTGGAGTGATTT
>DATHGW010000130.1:0-2877 GCA_035317445.1 Puia sp. | reverse complement strand
ATCCGCAGCGCGTTCGTGATTTCTTTTAGCTGACCGGATTCAAAGAGTTTGCGCACGTGGTCTTCGGCGATCCTTCTTCTTTCCTGGTCCTCCTGCGAAAGCCAGGCCATTACAGCTGCATTGGAAACATCCCGGTTCTCGTGATTGAAATATGCGGACAGGTCTTCATTTTTGTCCAGCACCGCAATGGTGAGCAATAACTGGGGAAGCACGGGAAGAACTGATTCCTCATCCAGCATTTTCTTTAATTCGGGCAAACAACCAAAACATTGTTGTATCTGGATATACCGCAGCGCCTGTTGTTTTATTTTGGCGGACTTGTGATGAAGGGCTTTGATAAAAAACTTCTCGCGGTTTACCGGTTGGGATGCTACCACATTCAACACTGCCAGCACTTCTTCTTCGTTGCCTTTTTCGATTCGGTTCAATAAGAAATTCAAAGAATTTACATCGGTAATGGAAATATCCCTTTCGTTCAGAATACGTTTTTGCACAGCAGCAGTCAGCATCTTAAGGTAATTGCTGTCCACTGAAAAAGCGAAAAAGATCCAGACTATCGCTATGGAAAACAATACCCAACTCAGGAGCGAGAGGTTGATGTCCTGACCCGTGGTGGTAATACTGAGCAGCAAGATCCCAGATGCCAGAAAAGCAAAAGGATCCATCAAACCCTTAATGATGGTATGCCCCCTCAGTCTTTGCTGGGTTGGAAGGGGTTGAAGGGTTGCCAGCAGTACCGGCGACTGGATGGCAGATCTCATGATGTCAATGCTGACCGCCATGATCAGGAACAAATAAAACCCCGTTTTTGTGGATTGAAAGCTGAACACAATGGCAACAGCACTTAATATCGCGAAAGTCACAGGCGAAATCAACATGGATTTGCGGAGCCCGATTTTGTCCAGCAGCCTGTTAATAAAAAGAGGTTTTACGATAAGGGTGAGGCCCCGGCTAACGATAAGGAATACCGAGAAGAACAGGTCGAGCGATTTATCATTGTCTATGTCTTTTTTTATATAGCCATAGAGCACAAAGTTGGTGACCAGGTAAAAACAAAATGAAAAGAAAGAAACAAAAGCCGCGTTGCGGATAAGCTTGCTTCCTGTTAAGGATGCCTGAATATGTTGCAGGGTCTGGGTAGCATAATGATGATGATCAACGGGAGCAATATTCCGCATTTCCTTTGATCTTGCCATGGGAATAAAGAAGATCAGCGCAGCAAGCATAAAAAGGGATGCGATAATGAGCAAGTCTTTTGAAGTCACGATATCGTTCTTCCCGTTGATAATAACAAAAGCGCCCGAGACTGCATAACCGGTCAACCGGGCAGGACCATCCCAGGCACTCACGATGGCGAATAGACGCTTGCTTTGTCTTACATCAAATAAAAGCGCTACCAGCCCCCAGAATTCAAGATTATTCAGGAGGTAGAGGATATTGAATGATGCCAGGAAAATATACAGGAACCATTCTCCCTCGTGCAGGTCGATGAAAATCCTAAAAAGCACGATAATAAGCGCGTTAAAGATCAATACAAAATAGATCAGTTGTTTCGTGCGGAGGCGGTGTTCGAGCTGGCTGTAAATAAATCCAAAGAACCAGAGCAAAAATGAAGAAAGAATAAAAACCTTGGGTAATTCTGTTGCAGGAAGCCGGTGAACAAACAAGGTCATCGCCGAAAAAAAATAGGTGGCGATGGCTGCACCCTGAAAAAATTCAAAAATAAACAGCCGGGAGATCATCTTGCTTTCGGATTCCCGGATAAGTAAAATTCTTAATATGTGTTTGCGCAGGTTCAGGAACTAAAAAAATAAAAAAATCGAATTTAATAAAAAGCAGGTGTCTGCCTACAATTGGGCGAAGATAACTTTTTAACCTCTATTTCCATACGAGGACCATCATCCCGGCGAGGATCAATCCGGCTCCTGTTACCAGTTTGAGGCTGAGTGGTTCTTTGAGAAAGACGAAGGCCAGTAAGATGGTAAAAACGATGCTGCCTTTGTCAATAGCGCTTACCTCAGATGCTTTGCCCAACTGAAGTGCGCGATAATAAAACAACCAGGAAAGGCCAGTGGCGATGGCCGATAAAACAAGAAACACCCAATTGTTTACGGAAATGGCAGGGATCTCCTTTGCCAAATCCTTGAAAACAACAATACCCCAGGTGATCAGCAGAATTACCGCCGTTCGGATGGCCGTTGCCAGATCAGCGTGCACATTCTTTAAACCTGCTTTCGCAAATACAGCTGTCAGGGCCGCAAAAAAAGCGGACAATAGTGCGTAGATTAACCAGGGTTGTACCTTAATCATAGATCATGTTTAGCGTAACAAATTTACAAATCCGCACATCATTCCTTCATTCCCCTCAAAATCCCAAGTTCCAGTCCCCTAAGTTCCGCCAATCCTCTTAACCTGCCAATGGCAGAATAGCCTGGATTTGTTTTCTTTTTCAAATCATCCAGCATTTGGTGGCCATGATCGGGCCGCATGGGTATATTGGATTTTCGTTCCTGCATGTGAAGCAGTATTGCCTTCAGGACGGCATACATGTCTACATCACCATCCAGATGATTGTCCTCAAAGAAATCGCCGGCAGGATTGCGCCTGATGTTTCTCAGGTGCAGGAAATGAATCCGGTTGGCGAATCGACGGATCATGGCGGGTAAGTTATTGTCGGGCCGAACGCCAAGTGATCCCGTGCAAAAGCAAAGACCGTTGTTCAGGGATGGAACGGCATCAAATATTTTGTCCAAATCAGCTTCAGTACTGACCACGCGGGGCAAACCAAAAATAGGGTGCGGCGGGTCATCGGGATGAATCGCCATCCTGACTCCACTGTCCTCGGCCACGGGTATGATCTGTTCCAGAAAATCGACG
>DATHGW010000129.1:0-2423 GCA_035317445.1 Puia sp. | reverse complement strand
TATGGCGATGTAGGCGGGCACCGACCATATTTTAAGCCAGTCATGCCCGTCCCCGACCTTATATTTATCCACGATGCTGCCCGAGAACCAGGTACCGATAAACATCCCGACGCCATAGGTGGCGAAGGTAAACAGACCCTGTGCGGCATTCTTGATCTTCTCTCCTGCTTTTTTCTCCGTGTACATATAACCGGTAATAAAAAAGAAATCATAACAAACGCCATGGAGGATGATCCCTGCGTATAACATCCACAGATTACCATCGGCATTGCCATATCCCAAAAAGGCATAACGCAGGATCCAGGCAACCATTCCCATGAGCAACATCTTCTTCACTCCGATACTGTTGAACAGGAAGGGGATAGCCAGTATGAAGACGGCTTCCGATACCTGGCCGAGGATCATTTTGCTGGCGGCATTTTTAATTCCGATCTCATTTAGAAATGGATTGGCAAATCCGTAATAGAAGGAGAGGGGAATGCACACTAAAATGGCCGCGATGAAAAAAACGATATAGGGTTTGTATTTAAAAAGTACAAAGGCTTCGGTTCCCAATGCCTTCGACGCGGAAGCGCCTGCCTCCTTTCCTTTTGGCGGCGTGTTAGGGAGCGCGAAACTGATCAATCCCAGCAATGCGGATACGCCTGCGGCAAGATAAAAACTCGAAGAGGTTTTCTCCCATTCCAGGTTTCCGATCGTGAGGCCCGCCCCGATCCATCCCAGTGTGCCGAAAACCCTAATCCAGGGAAACTGACGGCCGGGGTCCGACATCTGGTGAAAGGCCACGCTGTTGGACAGCGCGATGGTGGGCATATACAATAATGAATACAACAGGATGATCCAGTAGAAAGCAGTGTTGTCGGTAATGCGGGTGGAAAAGAAAAGCAATACTGCTCCCACGAGGTGCAGCACGCCCATGATGCGCTGGGCCGCGAAAAAACGGTCAGCGATCATGCCAATAAAAAAAGGAGAGATCATAGTGGCGATGGCCAGGGCCCCGTAGGCGGCACCTACCTGAAAGCCCGTTGAATGAAGGTTTTGACCCATATAAGTTCCCATGGTCACATACCAGGAACCCCAGATAAAATATTCGAGGAACATCATGAGGGACAGAAGAAAACTCGTTCTTGATTTCATGCGCTTGTTGAGTTGGTTTTGGTTTTTATTAAAAAACTTACCGATGAAATAATTTTCTGGATTTTTTCATCTGAAGACGATCTGGTTGATTGCATCATATTATGTGGTGGCCACTTCTTTCTCCCAACCCGTTTCTTTGAGTGCAGGATCTTTTTCCTTATCCAGGAAATCCCCGGCTTCGGATGCGCCGACCGAAGCCGCAGCCATTAATGCCTCATCCGGAACAACCTGTACAGGTGTTTTCCAGGAGGTTGATTCGTCGTTATATGCCGGGTTCGACAGAGAATTATAACAGGAGATCAGGGACCACCTTGGTTTGTCGGATGTATTGGCTTCTGACCTGTGCAGGATATTGCTGTGAAAGAACAGGGCATCGCCGGCTTTGATTTCAACATACACATGGTCCAGCGTCGCCAGGGCATGATTAACCATTGTCATATCGGCTCCAACCTGCTCGCCCGCAAACCCATGATTGAGTCTGCCCAGTTTATGAGAACCCCTGATCACCTGCAGACATCCGTTGGACTTATTGGCATCGGTCAGGGCAATCATTACACTCACCAGCTGATCGGGATAAAGGAACTGGTTCTTGTACCAGTAGCCATAATCCTGGTGCCATTCCCAGGCGCCGCCAACCCGCGGTTCCTTTTGCATGAGCTTGGTGTGAAAATGACAAACCGGAGCATCGCTGTCGAGTAGGCGGGCCACGGAATTCACCATTCTGCTGCTCCGCAGCACGAGGCTGTACACATCGTCTCCGGGATTGAACCATAAGGTGAGCCTGGTCTTCTTGCCGGCCTGGTCGTTGAGGTCAACGGCGTGTTCGCGCATCACGGAATCATCTACAGCAATCCCATATAATTTGGATATCTCAGTTTCACTGAAAAACCGGGGAACAATCACGTAACCGTCCTGATGAAAATCTTTTACTTCATTGTCAGAGAGCAGCTTTGCCATACACAATCGTTTTAAAAAGAAGAATCCTATTGCGCTGAAAAGTTACAAATGAAAAATGTACCGCGTAAATATTTCTTCAATTATCTTGCAGCGTTATGAGAACATTCGAGGATACCTACAAACACAAGGGATTACGCAGACAATTGGTCGATTTGATCCGGAGTAAAGGTATCACGGATGAAAAAGTGCTGGATGTGCTCCTGCACCTCCCCAGACATTTCTTTATGGATTCTGCTTTTGAAAAGATCGCCTATGAAGACAGGGCTTTTCCGATTGCGGAAGGACAAACGATCTCTCAACCCTACACGGTGGCCTATCAAACCCAATTG
>DATHGW010000128.1:0-2425 GCA_035317445.1 Puia sp. | reverse complement strand
TGGTGAATTTTTTGACCATTTCCTGCACATCAGGCGCAACCGTTCTGCCGGTAACGGTCAGGTGAAGAAGCCTTTCCAACTTGCCGGCGGCCTGGAGATAAACTTCCAGTTGCACGGGTGTTAAGGGTAAGATCTGGAGATGCTCCGTTTCGATCATGCTGTTAATTTGTGAATTTCAGATGTAAAATGAAATTCGATATCCGGGTTATTTGTTCTTTCCGTGTTCAGGTACCATTCGCTTTGCGCGAGGTAAACCAGGTATCCGTCCTTGTCCTGTGCAATGTTGGCGTGCTTGAAACGGATGAACTCCTCGAGTTTTTTTGGATCCTTGCTTGTGATCCAGCAGGCCTTATAAAAAGAAAGGGTATTGAATTGAACCGAGGCGCCGTATTCATGGAGCAGCCTGTATTGGATCACTTCAAACTGCAATTCGCCTACGCAGCCGATGATCTTTTTATTTCCTCCGAACTGGGTGAACAACTGGGCCACACCTTCGTCGGTCAACTGCAGCAATCCCTTTTCCAGTTGTTTGGTCTTCATCGGGTCTTTGTTGACCACTTCCTTAAAAATTTCCGGCGAAAAAGAGGGGATTCCTGTGAAATAAAAATTTTGTCCCTCGGTGAGGGTATCGCCGATCTTGAAGTTGCCGGTATCAAACAATCCGACCACGTCACCCGGGTAGGCTTCGTCGATCACGTCCTTATCGCGCGCCAGGAAGCTGTAGGGGTTGCTGAACCTAACATCTTTGTTTAGCCGAACATGGTGAAAATATTTATTGCGCTCGAACCTGCCGCTGCATACCCGCATAAAGGCGATCCGGTCGCGGTGTTTCGGATCCAGGTTGGCGTGGATCTTAAAAATGAATCCGCTGAGCTGCTCTGCATCCGGACAAATCTCTCCGGCTGTCGTTGGACGGCATTGCGGAACGGGGGCGATCCGGATAAAAGTATCGAGCATTTCCCTGACGCCAAAATTGTTGATGGCGCTGCCAAAAAAAACAGGAGCGACTTTTCCTTCGAGGTATTCATCAACATTCAGTTCGCCATGAACGCCGTCTACCAGTTCCACATCTTCGCGCAGGATGGCCGCATCTTTTTCTCCCAGCTTTTCATCCAGCAGCGGATTGGCCAGGTTATCGAACTGCAGCGTATCCACGTCTGCGGCCTTGGTATTGGCGGCAAAGAGCAGGAGATTTTTTGCGTAGAGGTTATACACGCCCTTGAAATCCTTGCCGCTGTTGATCGGCCAGGTCATGGGATGCAGGTTGAGGTTCAGTTCTTTCTCAATTTCTTCGAGCAGGTCGAAGCGGTTCTTTCCATCCCGGTCCATCTTGTTGATAAAAACGATCACGGGTGTATTGCGCATCCGGCAGACTTCCATCAGCCTGCGGGTTTGCGCTTCTACGCCATTCACGCTATCGATGACCAGGATCACGCTATCCACTGCCGTCAGGGTTCGATAGGTATCTTCCGCAAAATCCTTGTGACCGGGTGTATCGAGCAGGTTGATGAGGATGCCACGGTATTCAAAGCTCATGACGGAAGTGGCGACGGAGATTCCACGCTGCCGTTCAATTTCCATAAAGTCGCTGGTCGCATATTTCTTGATCTTATTGCTTTTCACCGCACCCGCAGTCTGGATGGCGCCTCCGAACAGCAGAAATTTTTCTGTGAGGGTGGTTTTCCCCGCATCCGGGTGCGATATGATGGCAAAAGTGCGCCGTTTATTGATCTCGCTAATGTATTTCATGCAATACGGTAAAATTGGGCGCGAAATTACGATTAATTTTTGAGATGCGAGGCGGAGAGGCGAGTGGCGAGTGGCAAGTGAGTGGTCAGTAGCGAATTCACGTTTTCCACCACTTGCCACTCGCTACTCGCCACTCGCTACTGGCCGCTCCCCTGCAGCAACACGCTCAGCTTCTGCGTCTCCTCGTAGTGAATGGGCACCCGAAATCCGAAACCGCCTTTTTTTACCCGGACATGTCCCTCGAAGCGGATCCTGACCTGGTCGTTTAATAGGGACTGGAATGCATTGGCGAAAATGCTTTTCAGATCGAGCTTGAGGGTCACCGGGATCCAAAAGCTGTCTTTGGCATGGATCTCGATCGTGGAGTCGAGCACATAATGGTTGGCCTGTTGATCATTGAGGAAAATATCAATATCTGCTTTCTTCAATTGCATATCGAAAGCATTGGGATTATAAAATTTTACGCTTCCCGAAAGCAGGGATTGCTGCGCATCCACTTTTACGACCTGGATATCCCTCAGACCCAGGTATTCCGGAACTTCAGGCTGCTTGCAGGCAATGCCAAAAACGAAGAAACATATTGCGGTGATAACTGCGAGCCAGTCTTTTTTTTTCATGACGATTCAAATGATGTGTCCTGCAAGATAAGCGCCCCGTTCAGCGTGAACAAATAAGT
>DATHGW010000127.1:0-4442 GCA_035317445.1 Puia sp. | reverse complement strand
CAGGTGGCCATGTTGCAGGAAGAAATTGAGAAAAGGATTCCGGGTTTTGACAAACCATTCTATGTCCTGGAACAACAAAAGATCGGACTGGAAACAGACCTAATGGCTGCCGCCGTGAAACAGACTTTTGCCGGACTGACCCTGATCGATCAATACAGGAGAAAGCCGGCGCCACTGAGTAAATTGGTGATCGGGCTTGAGTGTGGCGGATCCGACGGATTCTCCGGTATCTCTGCTAATCCGGCAATAGGATTTACTTCCGATTTATTGGTTGCGCTTGGAGGTTCAGTTATATTATCAGAATTCCCGGAACTCTGCGGCGTGGAGCAGGAACTGAGCGACCGTTGCACAAACGAAGATACTGCCACGAGATTTATTGACCTGATGCGAACCTACCAGGAAAGGGCAACCGCGGTGGGTTCTGGATTTGATATGAACCCATCACCCGGAAATATCAAGGATGGTTTGATCACCGATGCCATCAAGTCTGCAGGCGCGGCGAAAAAAGGCGGCACTTCTCCCGTAACGGATGTATTGGATTATCCCGAAAGGATCAGAAAACCGGGGTTGAATTTATTGTGTACACCCGGCAACGACGTCGAATCTACCACGGCTGAAGTAGGATCGGGAGCCAGCATCGTTTTATTTACAACAGGCCTCGGTACACCCACAGGCAACCCTGTTGCCCCGGTAGTAAAAATATCCAGCAACAGCGTTTTATACAACAGAATGCCAGATATCATTGATGCCAACGCAGGAACCATCATTGAAGGAAAGGAAACGATTGAGCAATGCGGCTCCCGCATACTCGACTATGTGGTTCAAGTCGCCAGCGGAGATGTTACGGTCAGCGCCGTAAGACACGGACAGGATGATTTCATTCCCTGGAAAAGAGGTGTCAGTTTGTAAATAAGGCAATTTTTTTATGAAAGATTTTTTAGACGAGGATTTTTTGCTTGATTCGCGTGCTGCGCAGCATCTCTATCATGGATATGCGAAGAACCTTGCCATCATTGATTATCATTGTCATTTGTCGCCCAAAGAAATAGCAGAAGATCATTCGTTCGATAACCTCACCCAGGCCTGGTTGTATGGCGATCATTATAAATGGCGGGCGATGCGTTCGAATGCTGTGGATGAAAAATATTGCACAGGCAATGCATCCGATTGGGAGAAATTTGAACAATGGGCTGCAACGGTTCCCTACACGTTAAGAAATCCGCTCTATCACTGGACGCATCTCGAATTGCAACGTTATTTCGATATTCAGACCATATTATCGCCTGATTCTGCATTGGCCATTTATAATCATTGTTCCGCAAAACTTAGGACACCGGAATATTCCGTACGCAACCTGCTGCGCAAAATGAAGGTGCAGGTGATCTGCACAACGGATGATCCCACAGATGATCTCAAATATCACCAGCAACTGAAAAATGAAGGATTCGAGATTTTGGTGTTGCCGACATTTCGCCCGGATGCGGCGATGAATGTGGATGATCCTGCAACATTCAGGCAATATATTTCTAAGCTGGAAGCCGTTTCGGGAATTTCGATTGAATCTTTCGGACATTATATAGATGCATTGCAGAGCCGCCATGATTTTTTTACTTCGCAGGGTTGCCGGTTGTCTGACCATGGCGTGGAAGAAATATATGCTGAAGACTATTCAGAGGCAGAACTAAGCGTTATATTCAATAAGATCTTCAGCGGAAGGGTTTTGGAGGACATGGAGCGAAGGAAGTTTAAGTCTGCCATCCTGGTCCGGTTTGCTGAATGGGATCATGACAATGGGTGGGTGCAACAGTTTCATATTGGTGCGCTCCGCAACAACAATTCCAGGATGCGGCAATCGATTGGCCCCGATACGGGTTGGGATTCTATCGGAGATGCATTGTCGGGCAAAGCCCTCGCGAAGTTTTTAGACCGTTTGGATGTCAATGGAAAGTTGAGCAAAACGATCCTCTACAATGTAAATCCTGCACATAATGAATTGATGGCTTCCATGATCGGAAATTTCAATGACGGATCCGCGCCCGGTAAAATTCAGTTTGGATCTGCCTGGTGGTTCATGGATCAGAAAGATGGCATGACCAGACAGCTGAATGCGTTATCGAATATGGGTTTGTTGAGCCGGTTTGTTGGGATGATCACCGATTCGAGGAGTTTTTTATCTTACCCTCGTCATGAATATTTTCGTCGCTTACTCTGCAATCTTTTTGGAGGGGAGATGGAAGCTGGAGAATTACCGCATGATGAGGAATGGATCGGAAAGATCATACAGGACATTTGTTTTCACAATGCAAAAAATTATTTCGATTGGCAATGGCTGGATAACCTGGAGAAGCCTGCATGGAAATTGTGATACATTATCATTTTCAGCATTATGGATAAAAGAGAAGGGATCATATCATTATTGCAAACACAGGGAATACTGCCGCTGTATTTTCATGCTGATGCCGATTTGAGCGTTGGCGTCTTGAAAGCGCTTTATGCAGCGGGAATCAGGGCCGTGGAATATACAAACCGCGGCGCAGCGGCTCTGGCCAATTTTTCCTTATTGAGAACTGTTTGTAATACCGAATTAAAAGACATGCAGCTTGGCGCAGGAACAATCAAGGATGCCGCCGCCGCCAGGGATTTTATACATGCCGGTGCAGACTTCCTGGTGAGTCCCGGTCTGGCCGAAGATGTATTTGATATCAGCTATTCAGAAAAAATACTTTGGATTCCCGGATGTATGACGGTCACCGAGATCATGAAGGCTGAACAATTCGGATTGGGCCTGATCAAATTATTTCCGGGAACCTTATTGGGTCCCGATTTCGTACGCGCTATCCGCGAGATTTTCCCCACGCTCCTGTTTATCCCCACTGGAGGTGTTGAACTGGAAAAAGAAAATTTGCGCAATTGGTTTGATGCTGGTGTTTGTGCCGTTGGCGTGGGCAGCAAATTGATGACGAAAGCATTGCTGGAGAAAAAAGAATATTCAAAAATCACTCAGGATGCACAGGCCTTATTGTCGCTGATCAACGAATCAAGAACGCGTTAAGCACGGTTTTCAATTGCAGACCGGCCATCCATCCTTACCAATACCACGCGTTTCCCAAAAAAATACTGGATGATGAGCATGGCCGCAAAAATACCCGCCAGGTTTTGAGACATGGAAGTATAGACACCTGTGATCGTCAATAATTGTCCGAATTCAAAATGCTGGAAAATACCCTGGCTCGCAATCTCCCAATATTTGTATGCCGATCCAAAAGCCAATGTGGCCAGGATCGCAAGCCCATAGGATCCGCTTCTGCTGATACGCCATTGAAGGCTGAAGAAGGCATAAGAACAAGAGAGTATAAGAAAGCTCATGCCAAAATGAGCAGCGAAATGAACCATTTTGGTATGATCTGATGTTGAATCGGGTAAAATAAAACCAAAACAAATAACCCCTGAGACCAGGGAGAAGATGATCAGTTTATCGATCCAGTTTCTTTGAGTTGGATTAATGAGCGGTTTTTTCACGTTTGAATCTTTTCAGGGGGTGTTGTCCAAATTCATGCCAAAAGGTTTAAAGAAATGTTATAACCCGGCTTTCCGTCACAAATCAAAAACAAAAACCCCCGAAGATCAGCGCCAAACTGAAATCCGGGGTATTTTCAAGCTGTAGAGGTAGGACTCGAACCTACACGGGGCAGTTAGCTGTAGTACAATGTTGCGGTGGTCAACCCCAGTCGACTCCGGTTTGGCCGGAATCGGCATTATGCTACGTTTATCCTGTATCCCCACCCCCGAGACAAGAGGGTATGTCTGCCAAATTTCCATCACCCTACAGTATAGTCACTCGACAATGCAATATTAAATAAATTCATTTATTTCTTGTAATTTTTTCAAAAAAAATTTTGAAAATTTAGACAATATTCAAATATTTGTATTTAGAAGTAGATAATTTATAAAAACCATCCTAAAATGCACGGAAAATTGAATCTCGATAAGCTGGACCTGCAGATCATCCATGAAATGATGGAGAACGCCGAAATCTCCTACGCAGACCTGGGTAAGAAATTGTTTGTTTCAGGCGGAACTATTCACGTCCGGATCAAGAAACTCCAGGAATTCGGTATTGTCAAAGGTACAAGATTGAATGTAGATCTGAAACACCTGGGCTACGATGTGATCGCCTTTATCGGTATTTACCTCGAAAAGAGTTCGCTCTACGATTCCGTGGCCAAGGAACTGCACAAAATTCCCGAGATCGTAAGGCTGAACTACACCACGGGCAATTACAGCATGTTTGCTGAGATCGTTTGCAAAGACATCAACCAACTGCGTTTTGCGTTGCACGATGAATTGCAAAAGATCAAGGGTATCGAGCGTACCGAGACGTTTATTTCGCTCGAGGAAAGCTTCGCACGAAATGTGCAGGTGTATAAGGAGGAAATAGAGAA
>DATHGW010000126.1:0-2173 GCA_035317445.1 Puia sp. | reverse complement strand
CAACTAAATTACTCCAAAAGTATATATCTAATTCGACCTGACATTTCAATTGCAGGCATTACATTTGCAGTTCTTCATTTCATAAAACGCTCATCCGGGTTTTGGAAAATAAACTAACCGCCCTGCTTTTATTGATCACCGTGGCTGGATCTTCCTTCAACAACGCCATCGTATTGCTGCAATATAACCTGAACAAGCAATTTATAGCTACAACGCTTTGTGAAAACCGCGATAAACCAGGGTCTTGCTGCCAGGGAAAATGTTATTTAAAAAAGCAATTGCAAAAAGACCAGGATACGGGCCAAAATGGTTCGGGCCATGCGAGGGAAAAATGGGATATCGACTGGTTTTATGAAACAGCAACAGCCCTTTATTTTTTTAACCGTGGAGAAAGTAATTTTCTCGATGCCCCGGATTTGAGCAAATATTCCACATTGTTATCTGAGGTTTTTCATCCTCCCGGACAAGCCTGATTTTCGCAAGGACAAACCGGCTTTATTTTTTACTACTATTTATTCATTATTGAATCTACTACTACATTATGAGAAAGATATTTTTCATTGTGCTCCTCTCTGTACCGGCGTGCACCGCTGTACAGGCATGCGATATCTGCGGCTGCGGCGGCGGAAATCTTTATTTGGGACTACTCCCCAATTTTAAATCCAGGTTTATTGGTATCCGTTATCAATATGCGCAGTACCATACTGAACTGGCCAATGATCATACGCAGTTCAGTCACAATTATTATAATTCCATCGAAGTCTGGGGTGGCTGGAATATTGGCAAAAAATGGCAGATCCTGGGTTTCATTCCTTACTATTTCAACAAACAGGCGGATGATGACGGCACTAGCTATAAGAATGGTCTTGGAGACATCTCCCTGCTTGCGAATTACCAGCTGCTCCATACCAAAAGGACGACAGACAGGAATAATTCCGTGGAGCAGGAGTTCTGGGTAGGGGCCGGACTAAAATTACCAACAGGCACATTCAGGTTGGATGTCAGCGATCCTACAACGACGGTAGCAGATGTGAATGCGCAGATCGGAACGGGCAGCGTGGATTTTTTGTTCAATGCCGTCCATCATATCCGGATCAATCAATTCGGAATAAACACGACCGCGAATTATAAGGTCAACACGGCCAATTCCGCGGATTATAAATATGGAAATAAACTAACGGCGAGTAGCATCGGCTACTACCGGTTCCGTTTCCATGGGATGGCTGCGGCGCCAAACATCGGCGTAGTCTATGAGAACACCGAGGCCAATGCGCTCAACAAGCAAAGAGTGGAGTTTACTGGCGGATATGTTGTAAGCGGATTGGTTGGCGTAGAATTCAGTTTTAATAAGGTTGCGGTGGGGTTTAATGAACAGGGCCCGATCGGTCAGCATTATGCCGGGGGACAGACCAGGATGCAACTGAGGGGAATGGGGCATGTGAGTTTTGTGTTTTAGAGATATAAACACCTTGATGCGGTCATGGTATGCCATCCTGACACAATAAAATCATTGGTCAATATTTTGATTGGTTTCCGGATATGGAAACCAATCATTCTTTTCTTCAATTTACTGCGCCTACCGACGCGCAGTTGCTGGATGTATATTCCAACACCATCACAGGGGTAGTGCATGGCGTGGCGGAAGCTGTTGTGCACATCAATGTGCAAAAACCGGTCACCGACCGAAGAACCAATCAAAAACAAATGATGCCGGCCTCGGGGTCTGGCTTTATCATCTCTTCTGATGGATTTATTGTGACCAATCACCATGTCATTGAGCATGCTACAGATATTAAGGTATCACTGGCGGATGGGAGGATCATTGCTGCAGAATTGAAAGGCGCTGATCCCTCTACGGATATTGCTGTCTTGAAAATTTATGAAACCGGTTTGAAAGCCCTTGGATTTGCCGATTCAGACAGGTTACAGCCTGGGCAGATCGCCATTGCCATCGGGAATCCCCTGGGATTACAACACAGCGTGACAGCTGGCGTGGTGAGCGCTTTGGGCAGAACCCTCAGAGCAAATAACGGCAGGATGATCGATGATGTCATTCAGACAGACGCTGCCCTTAACCCGGGAAATTCTGGCGGTCCGCTGGTAAATTCTCTTGGACAAGTGATTGGCGTGAATACAGCCACCATTATCTCGGCACAGGGACTTTGTTTCGCTG
>DATHGW010000125.1:0-3193 GCA_035317445.1 Puia sp. | reverse complement strand
ATTCCATGCTCGACTGCAGAGAAGCCATGGCATTTGGACCACCCGATATCCGTGGTGGTCGGGAAAAAATAACTAGACCTGGTTGTCTGGAGATTGGTCCCCAACTCGAGGCGTTTGAGAAAGGGCTTTGTTTTTTGATTATTCGGCTTAAAATCCGGCATGTCGATATCTCCGCTGCCCCCGCCAAGCGCACTCAATTTATCCTTGAACTGGTCAAGCTGCTGGTGCGCTGATTCCATGCTCGACTGCAGAGAAGCCATGGCATTTGGACCACCCGATCCGATCTGGCCCTGGATCAGCTGTTGCACCTGCTCACGTGTTTGCAATCCTTCTACGCCTTGCGCGGTGCCGTAATTGCCGGCAATATTGAAGAACCCGGCGAGCTGGCTGTTGTTTTTCATGAAATCGCGAAAAGCCGGTAACTGGTTTAAGAGGGTAAGCGCTTTTTGTTCCAGCTTCTCCGGGTCATTCAGTATCTCCTTGTACTCCCGCACCTGCTGGGAATAATAATAGACCTCCTTGTTGTATTCATCCAGATATTTTTTTAGTCCGAGGGAATTGCTATACCGGCTGAGCGCATCTTTTAGTTGCTGCTTACGCTGACGGATAAATTCCTTTGCCTCATCCGCACTTTGAAATTTGGATTGCAGTTGATTGAAGCTGGCGAGCGAAGACGCTGCCTGTCCCTGCAGGGCTGGCGAAAGGGATAGTGATAATAGCTTCTGGTTTTGACTTAAGAAAGACAGCGAACCCTTAAGTGAATCGACATTGGGCATGTATTCCCCGCTCAGGGTCTTACCCGCGCCGGACTCTGCCGTATTGATCTTCTGTTCGAGCTGCTGGTATTTTTGCTGTGCGCCATCAAATAAATTTTTGGCGGCATTGGAATCTGTCTTAAAAAGATTCCGGCGTATTTTATTTTCTTTCCTGGCGAGTCGTTCGAGGTATTTTTCTGTTTGGCGAGTGAGTTGGGCATCAAGCCGGTCGGTCTTGTTCTGGATCTTACTGAACAATCTATTGGGGAACTGCGCGATCCTGTCGATGGCAGAATCTGTTTTTTGCGCGCAGGCGCAAACAGCAAGACAAAGCAATATGCCGGTAAAGCACAATGGTCTTTCCATGTGTCAGCAGTTAGTAGAGGTGACGGGAAATGATAACTTGTCTAAACCAAAAACGAAAACAGAAAATTCTACAGGATGAAGTCTATTGAGAAATGAAGAACTAAAGTAAAATGAATATTTTCATTTTAACAATAGGTGTTTACCATTAAATAGCACGCAAAACCTCCCTGATCTTCTCCAGCTCGCCAACAATCCGCTGCTTCATCGATTCTTTTTCGGCCTCCCATTCATTGCCGATATTCATCAATAAGATCCTTTCGCTTTCCGGCAGCGGTTGCTGCTCAAGGCCCTGCCGGAGCAGCAAGAGGGCGACAACGGCATCGTGAAAATCTCCGATCTGGCCGGAGATGTCTTTGAATTCATCGCTGGCTAAAACCTCCGGGGAAATCGCATTCCCGGTATTCTCTTTGATATAATGATGGTCATATAAAAGTTTCTTCAGGGTCTTTCTTACCTCGTGCAGGGTTTCATCTTTTGGAGACGTGGTGCTGATCAGGCCGGACAGTTCGTCTGCTTCCTTTTGGACAAATTGGTGAATCTCCTTTTTCTTTATCCTGGAGGGCAAATGACCGAGTAGTTTTTTCTTCGTCCTTTTCAGCAGCTTTTCGTCGCGGATCAGGTTGCAGGCTGTCTTTTTTTTCCTGGCCAAAGTCATTGCCACGGCGTCCAGATAAGCGCCGGGCTCAGGCGCACCTGCTCCGGCAACAGATTTTTTTATTGCTTTTTGTTGCAGCTGCATGCTGCGCATGTCACCGGAGAGATGATAGAATTTTTTCAGGGTTTTTGGAATGCTGAGCTTTCCCGGGTGGGAACGGCCGTTCTTTAACAGGGAAAGCAGCGCATCCATTTTTTTTATCTCGACGCGAAAGGCATGAATGGCTTCCGCATCAAAGCCATCGGCCGCCTGTTGAAAACTGGTTTCTATTTTTTTAAAACAATCTTTAAACCCCCGGACAATTTTTTCGTGCTTCATGACAAGGCAGATGGGTTTGTTGATAAACATCCTGCTAAAAAATAATGCCAGCCATCCCTGATCTACGAGGTCAGGAACGAGGATTGAACGGGCTGGCTTGAATGATCTTTCACGGGCAGGGAAATAATAATGGTGGTTCCCCGGTTGATTTCACTTCTTGCAGATATGAATCCATGGTGCTTGTGCACGATCTGTTTCGCCAGGGCAAGACCGATACCGGTCCCTTCATACAGCGTGCTGGGATGAAGACGCCTGAACATGTGAAATATTTCCTCGGCGTATTTCTGATCGAACCCGATGCCGTTATCAGTCACCATGATCCGGCAATACTTTAGTGCGGGTATCTTGTCATCCGTTGCCTGATCTTCACATTTCATATCGGAACTGATCCGGATAACCGGATCAATTCCCTTGTTGGAATATTTCAATGCATTACTGATCAGGTTAATGAAAAGCGGTCTGATGAGCGCCGGGTTCACATTCAGTCTCGGCAGTTTTTCTATGGTGATCTTCGCATGTTTATCCTGTATCTGTTGTTCCATTTCCGCCAGCACTTCCTGGATCAACTCGTTGAGATCCACATCCTCGAAACGTTCATTGTCCGACGAAATTTTCGAAAATTCCAGGATGTCATTGACGAGCCCCTGCATCCGTTTGCAAACCTCCTGTATCCTGTCCAGGTACAGTTTTCCATCCTCATCCAGCACATCATGGTACTTCGAAGAAAGCCGGTCGCTGAACATCCGCACCTTTCTTAAGGGCGCCTGGAGATCGTGCGACGCCATGAAGGCAAACAGGTCAAGGTCCTTGTTGGCTGATTCAAGTCTGGCGATATTTTCCACCAGCTCGCGGTTAAGACTCGTTATTTTTTCCTCGGAGACCTTTCTTTCGTGGATCTCCTGTTCCAGGCTCTTGTTGATGCTTACCAATTTCTGTTCCTGCGCAAGCAACTGGCGGTTCTTTCTGTACAGGTCGACCAGCACCGATACTTTTACCCTGAGCAGTTCGGGGTTGATCGGCTTATAAATATAATCAACAGCCCCTGCACGATAACCTTTAAAAAGATTCGCCTCCCCGTATATGTTTGCTGTAATAAAAA
>DATHGW010000124.1:0-6194 GCA_035317445.1 Puia sp. | reverse complement strand
GCACCATGATACACACGCCGCCGATAACCTGGTATAGACCAAAAAAAGCCACAACTGAAATGACGAAAAGAAGCCAATAGATACCGGTGGATTTCTTGTTGCTCTCCATTGCAAAAATTTGCAACGAAAATAGTGCAAACGGATCAATCATCCAAAGACCGGTTTTTCATGCTACATTTTCCGGATCTCTTCAATTTCAACAACCCTGATCCCCTGAACAGGATGTTCGATGACGAAAAGCAGGGTGCGCAACATTTGTGAAAGATAAACCATCCGCAATGCTTTTGCTTTTGCAGCTGTAGAAGGAATTATTTCCAACAACCTGAAAATGGGCTGAAAAAAAACCGGCCAATAATGTCCTGGCCCAACAACATACCATGGCCTCAGAAAACTGGCAGAGAGTCCGGCCGCTTCAATTGCTGATTCCCCCGCCGCCCGGCATTCCTGATAATCTTTCATGATCCTGGCTGGCGTTTGTGCGACACTGACATAAACAAAATGCAGCACATTGGCCCGGCTGGCGTCAATGGCAGAAGCCTTGACCGAGGCAAGATCTATTTTTCGAAACAGGTCTTTTTTTTTCGGACCGGGATGCGGGACACCCAGTAGTTGAACAAAAATGGATTCGGCAGGTATTTGATCTACGAAACTTTCCGGAGCAAAGGGATCGCCGATGATGGCTTCCGCGCCTCTGGGTAATTTTTTTTCGGAGCCCTTTCTTACCAGGGCTTTCACTATGAAATTCCTTTCAAGCAAAAGGCCGATCAACCTTTTCCCCATGTACCCTGTGCCCCCGGTAGTGAAGATTGTTGGCATAGTTTTGTATCTTTCGCCGCATACACACATTAAATTAGCATTTATTTTCAGCAATCGAATGGTTCGGCACAAATAATTTAAGCAATCAATGAAAATTCAGTTTTACCTAAGGTTTCATACTGAAGTCGGGCAAACACTACACATCACGGGAAATATTCAGGAATTTGGAAATGGAGATCCGTCAAAGGCCTTATTGCTTGAATACATGAACGAAGATTTTTGGCATGTAAGTCTGGAGATTGAAAAAACGGATCTGCAGCAACTCAGGTATAGCTACCTGCTCAAATATGACGATGGAACCGTGATCCCTGAATGCAATACGGACCGCTTCGTCGATCGCCTTCCGGATGCAGTGGAAGAAATTCAGGTCATAGATGCCTGGAACCATGCAGGTGAATTTGAAAATGTGTTTTTTACCGCGCCCTTTCAGAACACCCTCCTCCCTAAACATGGCACCGGTTCAAAGGCAAAATCACCCAAATCATTTACGCATATTTTTAAAGTAAAAGCCCCCTTATTAAAAAAGGATGAGCTGGTATGCCTCCTGGGCAGTGGTATCGGATTGGGGGATTGGGATCTGCAATCGGCCATACCGTTGAGCTTGCAAGGAAATTGGTGGATAGCTAAGTTGAACCTGCCCAAAGAAACCTTTCCTGTTTCGTATAAGTATGGCGTTTATGACCGGAAACACGGGAAATTCATTCAATATGAACAGGGCAGCAATCGGCTGGTCTATGGAGACGCGCTGAAAAAAAAGCTGAGCATCCTGCATGATGGTTTTGTGCACCTGCCGAACAACAGCTGGCGCGGATCGGGCGTTGCGATTCCTGTGTTTAGTCTTCGCAGCAGGAATTCTTTTGGCGTAGGTGAATTTGAGGATTTGAAACTGTTGGTTGACTGGGCTAAAAAAACTGGCCTCCGCCTGGTTCAGATTTTACCCGTGAATGATACTTCGGCTACCCATAGCTGGTTGGATTCATATCCTTATGCGGCCATTTCTGCTTTTGCGCTGCATCCCATTTACCTGAACCTCGAAAAAATGGCGGGCAGAAAACATGACGACCTGGTCAAACCGCTTCGAAAAAAACAAAAAGAACTGAATCATTTGTCCGACCTGGATTATGAGGAGGTGATGAAAGTGAAACACGCAGTCATCGGCGAATTGTATGCCCGGCAGAAGGAAGAATGGCAGCAGGATGAAGGCTACCAGCGTTTTTTTGAAGAGCACAAACACTGGCTTGTTCCGTACGCGGCATTTTGCTGTTTGCGCGATCGCAACAATACCGCTGATTTCACGCAGTGGAAAACATTTAGCCAATACGATAAACAAGCTATTGCGAAGTTTGTTTCTCCGCGCAACAAACATTATGATGATATCGCCATCCAGTATTTCACCCAATACCACCTGCACCTGCAATTGAGGGAAGCAGCCGATTACGCGCACGAACATGGCATTGTCGTGAAAGGCGATATCCCGATTGGCATTTACCGGTACAGTTGCGATGCCTGGATAGAACCGGAACTGTACCATATGGATATTCAGGCGGGGGCACCACCGGATGATTTTGCGGTCAAGGGCCAGAACTGGGGTTTTCCTACCTATAACTGGGAACGCATGGCCAGGGACGGATTTGCCTGGTGGAAAAAACGCTTTGAACAAATGGCCAATTATTTCGATGCCTTTCGAATCGACCATATCCTGGGTTTCTTCCGCATCTGGAGCATTCCGATGCAAGCGGTTGATGGCATTATGGGTCATTTTGATCCCATCCTGCCCGTTCATCTCGACGAATTCCGTCAGCGGAACATTTGGTTTGATCATCACCGTTATGTGCGCCCCTTTATCAACGAAGCCGTATTATGGGATTTTTTTGGGAAGGATGCGGACTATGTGAAATCTTCTTTTCTTAAAGCCATCGGCAGCGGATTTTTTGATTTGCTGGAACCATACAACGAGCAACGCAAAGTGGAAGAGCATTTTGCTGCTCTGGAACAAAATGATTTCTCCGGAAGGATCAAAGAAGGCCTGATGAATCTGATCTCGAACGTGATCCTGTTTGAAGTGCCAGACAGCCAGGGTCTTCAATACCATTTCCGGTTTGCTATGGAGAATACCACCTCTTTCCGTTACCTCGAATGGGAAACGCAGCAACAGCTGAAGGCTTTGTACGTGGACTATTTCTTCAAGAGGCAGGATCATTTCTGGAAAGAGGAAGCCATGAAAAAATTACCGCCGCTCAAACAGGCAACCAATATGCTCGTATGCGGGGAAGACCTGGGTATGGTACCCGCCTGCGTTCCCGATGTCATGAAACAGCTGGGAATACTCAGCCTGGAGATCCAGCGCATGCCCAAAGATGCCGGCCGCGAATTTTTTCACCCCGCAGACGCTCCTTATCTTTCTGTTATAACCCCGTCTACTCATGATATGAGCACCATTCGCGGATGGTGGGAAGAAGACAGGGGCAAAACACAGCGGTTCTTTAATTTTGAACTCGGACAATGGGGTGACGCCCCGCTGTTCTGTGAACCATGGATCAGCAAAGCCATCGTGCTGCAGCACCTGCATTCGCCGGCGATGTGGAGCATATTCCAGTTACAGGATCTTTTGGGAATGAGTGAAACCATTCGCAGGGAAAATCCCCACGACGAGCGGATCAACACGCCCGCCAATCCCAGGAACTATTGGAAATACCGGATGCATCTGCCGTTGGAAGACTTGGTCAAGGAAAAATTGTTCAATGAAGAGCTGAGGGAGTTCGTGCATTCAAGCGGGAGAGTGGAGAAATAAGAAAGAAGGAATTAGAAATAAGGAATAAGAAAGTGGTCTGATCATGAAAGTAACTTATCAAAGCTTCAACCTTCCCTTCAGACATCCCTTCACGATATCCAAAGGAACCAAAACACATCAGCCGACTTTTATCGTTTCATTGGAACACATGGGGGTTACAGGATATGGCGAAGCGCCTGCCATTGCCTATTATCATATTCCCATAGAGAAAATGATTGCCGACCTCGAAGGGAAAAAAAATTTCATTGAAAAGTTTGCCTTCACCGACCCGGAAAGATACTGGCATTACCTGCATCATCTTTTTCCGGAAAATTCATTCCTGGTTTGTGCATTGGATATCGCGGCCTGGGACCTGTTTGGCAAAATGAAAAAAAAGCCTTTGTATGAATGCTGGAAATTGGATCCCTCCCTCATTCCGCCGACAGATTATACTATCGGCATCGATACCATTGGGCAGATGTTGTTTAAGATCGATGAAAAACCCTGGCCCATTTACAAGATCAAATTGGGCGGCCCCGATGATATTCCCACCGTGAAAGCTTTACGGAAAAAAACCGATGCCCAGTTTCGGGTCGATGCCAATGCAGGATGGACCCTTATTGAGGCCCTGGAAAAAATTCCGGCGTTAAAGGACCTGGGCGTTGAGTTCGTGGAGCAGCCACTGGAAAAAGACAATTGGGAAGACATGAAAAAACTTTATGCAGTTTCATCACTTCCGCTGATCGCGGACGAATCCTGTGTGCATGAAGCGGATGTGGAAAAATGTCTTGACCATTTTCACGGTGTCAACATCAAACTCACCAAATGCAGCGGTATTACGCCTGCCAGAAGAATGATTGAAAAAGCCAAGGGCCATGGAATGAAAGTGATGCTGGGCAGCATGAACGAAAGCAGCATTGGTAGCGCCGCGATAGCGCAATTGTCGCCCCGGGTGGATTTTGTCGATATGGATGGTCCGCTGCTGCTTAAAGAGGACATTGCTACCGGGCTTTCCTTTATCGATGGCAGGGCTGTGCTGACCGGCAAGCCGGGACTAGGTATTGAATTTACCGGCCTGCATGCATCCATTCTTTCTTAAATTTGTACTCATTAATCTTGGCAACATGGCAGAAGACCTACTGATCGCGACAGGATCAAAAGCAGAACAATACCAAACCATTCTTCCACAGATCAAAGCGCTGGTGGAAGGCGAGCCAGATTGGATCGCCAACCTGGCCAATATTTGCGCGGCCCTGAAAGAACAGTTTGGCTGGCTTTGGGTCGGATTCTACATCGTGAAGAAGGATGAGTTGGTTGTGGGTCCTTTCCAGGGACATGTAGCGTGTACCCGTATCCGTAAGGGGAGGGGCGTCTGTGGGAAGAGTTGGGAAAACAAGCAAACCATCATCGTTCCTGATGTCGAAAAGTTCCCCGGGCATATTGCATGCAGCAGCCTGTCCAGGTCCGAGATCGTCGTGCCCATTATCCGGTCGGGCCAGGTCATTGCCGTACTGGATGCCGATAGCGAAGCACTCAATCATTTCGACGGAACGGACCAGGAATGGCTGGAACAACTGGCTGAAATCATTCCCCAGGATAGTCTGACCGCCCCGGTCTGATCCGTCAAAATGCCTAACCCATATTTTTATCATTCAAAAATCATCATGCGTTCATCGCCTATTTTACATTGTGTTTGGCCGCTCTTCCTCGCGCTGGCAGCCTGCCACGATCAAAAAGACAAAAAGGAAGATGCAGCCGCTTTCCGCGCCAAAATAGATGCTTCGATTTCCTGTACTGCCATTGGCCTGATCCCCAACGACAGCGTGCTCTATATGAACGGTGGCGGCGCCGAATATAAGACCTCGATCATCAATACCGGAAAGCGCCTGTCCAACGAAGCTGAAGGAATGGTTTAGATTCCCGGAGGGGAATTTAGCATGGGTGGCGTTAACCCAGTTGGGATGCAGGACGGGGGCGACCAGAATATGAATGATGCAAGACCGGTGCACCGCGTATATGTGGATGGTGTTTTGATGGATGAGAACGAAGTTACCAACAGGGCCTTTGCCGCCTTTGTAAAAGCTACCGGTTATATCACCGTTGCGGAACGCAAACCGACGCGTGAAGAATTTCCCGACGCGCCGGAAGAAAATCTTGTTGCCGGTTCGATCGTGTTTACACCTACGCCTGTTGCTGATCTCAGCGATCATTATCAATGGTGGAATTATGTGCATGGCGCCAACTGGAAACACCCGCTCGGTCCGGAAAGCAATTTAACCGGAAAGGAAAATTTTCCCGTGGTCCATATTGCCTGGGAAGATGCGCAGGCTTATGCGCGCTGGGCCGGAAAGCGTTTGCCTACAGAAGCTGAATGGGAATTTGCTGTCAGGGGAGGAAAAGCAGGTGACCTCTATACCTGGGGCAACCAATTTAAACCCGACGGCAAATGGATGGCCAACATTTATCAGGGAAAATTTCCTGCACACGATGACGGAAAAGATGGATACGCAGGCATTGCACCGGTAAAACAATTTCCATCCAACAGCTTCGGATTGTATGATATCGCCGGTAATGTCTGGGAATGGTGCGCCGACTGGTATCGCCCGGA